>JBDSAQ010000431.1:0-16797 GCA_039922095.1 Ginsengibacter sp.
TCCATTTAAAAAACCTGAATTGGTTAATATTGCATCTTTAGTTGGGTTAGCCTCCTCACCATTAAAATGATCACCGATAATATTTGTGATAGGAATATTAAAATGTTTTGCGAAATTAAAATCACGCTGGTCGCCGCAGGGTACAGCCATTATGGCTCCTGTGCCATAGCCCGCTAAAACATATTCAGATATCCAAATAGGAATTTGTCTTGCATCAAAAGGATTAATAGCATAAGCGCCAGTGAAAGCACCTGTGATAGATTTTACTTCTGCAAGGCGCTCTCTTTCACTTCGGCTTTTTACGTACTCAAGATATTTTTCTATTTCTTCTTTTTGTGATGGAGTTGTTATTTGGTTTACCAATTCATGCTCAGGTGCAAGCACCATAAAATCTACTCCGAAGATGGTATCAGGTCTTGTTGTGAAAACAGAAAAAGAGGGTGTATTATTATTTTGATTATGATCCATATCGCTTAACTTAAAGCGGATGAGGGCACCTTCGCTTTTTCCAATCCAGTTCTTTTGCATTTCTTTCATAGCATCAGAAAAGTCAACCGTTTCAAGCCCTTGTAATAATCTTTCAGCGTAAGCTGTAATTCTTAAATACCATTGCCGCATTTTCTTTTTAATTACAGGATGGCCGCCGCGTTCACTAACTCCATTTATTACTTCATCATTTGCCAGAACAGTTCCTAAAGCTTCGCACCAGTTAACTTCACCATCGGCTAAGTAAGCTAAACGCCGGTTCATCAAAATATCTTCCTGCTCTTTTTTAGTATATGCATTCCATTGCTCAGCAGTAAAGTGTTTGCCTGCAATTGGCAAACCTTTAACTGGCATGGCGCCTTTAGTAGCATATTTATTTATCAGTTTAGAGATAGGTAATGCCTTTTTTTCGGTATTACAGAAATAACTGTTGAACAACTGCAGGAAGATCCATTGTGTCCACTTATAATATTTGGGATCACTGGTTCTAACTTCGCGGCTCCAGTCAAAAGAAAATCCAATATTATCTAACTGGGTGCGGAATGTTTCTATATTTTTTTGAGTTGTTACAGCAGGATGCTGCCCTGTTTCCAAAGCATACTGTTCTGCTGGTAGCCCAAAACTATCATACCCCATAGGATGCAGCACATTAAAGCCTTTCAGCCTTTTATATCTTGCATAAATATCACTGGCAATGTAGCCCAGCGGATGACCAACATGAAGGCCTGCACCACTTGGGTAAGGAAACATATCCAGTACATAACACTTGGGCTTAGTAGAAGTGTTAGAGACTTTATAGATGCCGTTATCTTTCCATTTTTGCTGCCATTCCTTTTCTATTTTTCTAAAGTTATAAACCCCCTCTAATCCGATAGCTATCGGATCTCTCCCACCAGGGGAGACCTGCAAGCCACCTACTTTATTTGTCTCGTTCATTAATAATGTTTTTATATTCAGTTCTTACTTTAGGAAATGTAAAATGTTACTCTCCAAAACAACGCAGGAAACAAAAATTATCTTAATGTGAAAAATTTGTTATAAGCTATAGTTTTGGCTGCAATCTTTTTATTCAATACATAGATAGTGATAAACTTGCAGCTTGCAAAAATACTAAACCTGTACAAAATCGTTTATTTTTGCCCGAATCAAAAACAGGTAATTAGATTATCTTAAATTGATAATTTCCATGGCGCAATTTGGTAAATCATCAGCAAAACGTGGCAAGCCTTCTTATATATATGCTATTATCGGCGTTGCTTTGGTTCTGTTTTTATTTGGCATTGTTGGCTGGATTTCTTTAAACATTCGTAAAACCGGCGAATATTTTAAAGAGAGTATCCAGGTTCAGGCATGGATTGAACGTAGTGCAAATAAAAAGCAAATTGATACTTTAAGAAAGTATATATCATCTCTTCCGTATGTAAAAAATGTTGAGTATGTAACACGTGAAAAAGCAATAGCAAGATGGAACGCAGAGAATGATACAACCTGGAGAAAGTTTTTAGATAATAATCCTCTGCCTGAAAGCATAGATTTTTTTGTGAAAGCTGACTATATGGATAAGGATAGCCTGGCTGTAGTAGGCAATTATCTTCAAACAAATTTTAATGGGGTTGTTTCAGAATTTAAGTACCCTACAGAAACAGTTGCGTATGTAAGTAAGTTTGTGAAAACTGCCGCCTTATGGATTTTAGTTATTGCTATTATACTTTCAATTTTGGTGATAATTTCAATTGATAACACCATTCGTCTTGCAATGTACAGTAACCGCTTTATAATTAAAACAATGCAAATGGTGGGGGCTACACGCTGGTTTATTGCAAAGCCGCTGGATATTAGAGCGCTTATAAATGGCTTGATTGCCGCAGGTGTGGCTATAGTTTTATTAATAAGTTTTATTGGGGTTATTGAAAAGTATGAACCCTATTTTAAAGTTTTACATGATAACAGTAACATGCTTTTACTATTTGCGGGGATAATTGTTTTAGGGCTTTTTATAACACTTTTCAGTACACACCGCTCGGTATTAAAATATTTAAAAATGAAACTTGATGACCTGTATTAATGGTTATTTAATTTATTAATTACAATCGGATAAGAATGAAAAAAACAACTACACCTGCTACTCCAAAAACTGTAACTGCAAAACCTGTAATTCCCACACAGTTAAAAACGGGTGAGCAAACAAAGGTGACCAGGCCTTCTCCCATTAAAGAAAAGATTGTCACTCACCTTTTTGATAAAGAAAATTATAAATGGATGCTGGCAGGATTAATAGTAATTGCTATAGGTTTTATTTTAATGGCCGGGGGTAAAAGCAGCAGTCCAAATGTATTTCAGGATAAGGACGTATATAGTTTTAGAAGAATTACTATTGCTCCCATTTTAATTATTGCAGGCTTTATAATTGAAATATTTGCTATAATGCGTAAATCATCGGTTAAGGATATTGTGTAACGGTTTAAGAAGCAATAATAAAAGAATAAGAATATTATATTATGGCGATGATTATCATTGCCTTTTTTTATGTTGCACCTTTAAATATTTTAAAACGTAAAATCAGCCATTATTAATGACAGTTATTCAATCTATTATTATTGCTATTGTTGAAGGCATTACAGAATTTATTCCTATATCTTCTACAGCACACATGCGTATTACAGAAAACCTTTTGGGTATAAGCAATACAGATAAATTTACACAGGCCTTTACTGTGGCAATACAATTTGGCGCTATACTTTCAGTAATAGTTTTATACTGGAAAAAATTCTTTGATTTTAAACGGCTAAACTTTTATGTAAAACTTATGGTAGCCGTTATTCCTGCTTTGATATTTGGTAAACTATTTAAAGACCAGATTGATAATATATTGGAAAGCCCACTCATTATTGCTTTTATTATGCTTGCGGGTGGAATAATTTTATTGTTCGTTGATAAATGGTTTACAAATCCTGTTATACATGATGAAAAAGAAATAAATCTTTTTACAGCATTTAAAATCGGCTTGTTTCAATGCCTTTCAATTTTGTTTCCCGGATTAAGCAGAAGCGCTGCTACTATTATCGGGGGGATGAGCCTTAAATTATCAAGAAGTGCTGCGGCGGAGTTCTCTTTTTTTCTTGCTGTACCTACCATGATTGCTGCCACTGTTTATACACTTTATAAATACACGAAGGAGAATGGGGCCTTTACTTCTGACCAAATAAAATTATTGGGAATAGGAAACCTTGTGGCTTTTATTGTTGCTTTGATAGCTATTAAATTTTTTATTACCCTCTTAAAAAGATATGGCTTTCGTATGTGGGGTGTTTACAGAATTATTGTTGGTCTGTTGCTGCTGGTACTTATCTGGCAGGGAATAATAAAATAACTCTTTCAGTTACTCGGTCTTTTGTATTAATTTTTCATTCTTAATTAATTGTCAATGCAAACTGCTTCCAAAAAAGTCATCAACGGATGGGCAATGTACGATTAGGCCAATTCAGTTTATAATCTTGTTATTACAACAACTTTTTTTCCAGTTTATTATACAGAAATGACAAAGGGCGAACCCTTTAACGGGCAGGTTCATTTTTTAGGCAGAACATATGTTAATACCGCCTTATACAATTACGCCCTTGCCTTCACCTATTTAATAGTAGCCTTTACTTTACCTATACTTTCATCAATTGCGGATTATAAAGGAAACAAAAAAAGGTTTATGCAGTTTTTTTGTACGCTTGGTGCAGTTGCATGCAGTGGCCTTTATTTTTTTCGTCCGGAATATTTTTCCGTAGGAATAATTTGTATGATGGTTGCTGCTTATGGGTTTTACAGCAGCCTTGTTTTTTATAACTCTTACCTGCCTGAAATAGCTGCCGAAGAAGACAGGGACAGGGTTAGTGCAAAAGGATTTTCTTACGGCTATGCTGGGAGTGTTCTTATGCAAATGGTGGGTTTTGTATTAGTTATGTTTTGGGATAAAATTCCGTTTCTTCATAGTGCAGGAGATGCTATCAGGGTTACTTTTTTACTTGTTGGTATTTGGTGGATCGGCTTTGCACAAATCACTTTTAACCGTTTACCCAAAGGTACTCCTGCGGTTATTGATCCCCGAAGAAAAAATTTTATTACCGGAGGATTTACAGAGCTAAAAAAAGTTTTTCAGCACCTGTTGAAATTACCTGTTATTAAAAGATTTCTGTTTGCTTTTTTCTTTTATAATATGGGTGTACAAACAGTAATGCTTGCTGCTACAAATTTTGGAAGTAAAGTTTTAAACCTTCCATCAACCAATTTAATAATTACCATAGTTATAATTCAACTTGTTGCCATTGCGGGGGCTTATCTTATGTCAAGGCTTTCAGATAAATATGGTAACCTGCAGGTTTTGATTGGAGTTGTTATTTTTTGGATAGGAATATGCATTACTGCTTATAAAATGCAAACTGAATATCAATTTTATGCCCTTGCGGTAGCAGTTGGTTTAGTTATGGGTGGAATTCAGTCTTTAAGCCGGTCTACATATTCCAAATTAATGCCTGTAACAAACGATACCGCCTCTTTTTTTAGTTTTTATGATGTAACAGAAAAAGTTGCAATTGTAATTGGCCTTACTGCTTTTGGGTTTATTGAAGAACTTACACAAGACATGCGAAATTCAGTTCTTTCTTTAATAATATTTTTTACTTTAGGTTTAATAGGATTATTGGCAGCGTTACGTAAGCAAAAAAATAATCAAAACCCTTCATGAAGTTGTATTCAATAAATGCCGGCTATTTTAAATTGGATGGAGGAGCAATGTTTGGGGTAGTGCCAAAAAGTATATGGCGCAAATTAAATGAGCCTGATGAAAATAATTTATGCAGTTGGGCAATGCGATGTTTACTCCTTGAAGATAATAACAGGCTGATACTGATTGATAATGGTATGGGTAATAAACAGGATGTAAAATTTTTCAGCAATTATTTTTTACATGGAGATGATTCACTGGAAAAATCACTGGCAAAAAATGGATTTGGTAAAGATGATATAACAGATGTTTTTTTAACTCATTTGCATTTTGATCACTGTGGTGGTTCTATAGAAAAAGATGGAGATAAATTAGTACCTGCATTTAAAAACGCAACTTACTGGAGCAATGAAAAGCATTGGCAATGGGCAACGGCGCCAAATGACAGGGAAAAGGCAAGTTTTTTAAAAGATAATATTTTACCCATAAAAGAAAGCGGGCAATTACAGTTTATTGATGTGATTGATGGCATTCCCTTTACTGATAGCATCACTGTTCGTTTTGTACATGGCCATACTGAAGCAATGATGCTTCCGCAAATAAATTACAAGGGAAAAACAATCATTTATATTGCTGATCTTCTTCCTTCAGTTGCTCACTTACCTTTGCCATATATAATGGCTTATGATACAAGACCACTCGAAACTTTAAAGGAAAAAAAATCATTTCTCACAGAAGCACAACAGGAGAATTATATATTATTTTTTGAACACGATCCTGTTATTGAGTGCTGCACATTACAACAAACTGAAAAGGGCATACGAAGCAGGGAGACATTTAAATTGACAGATTTATAGGAGATGGTTCCCGTCAACAAACATCCATCAATTTATCCCGGTAAGTTCTTAACGGACACTTATCAATGAAGTAAGTGGATACTTTAAATTTTTATATCCCATCATATCCACTTTTACGCTTCCTACAGAAATGGGGCTTTCTGCTCTCAACATTAAATGATTGGGATCATCGCTTATCCATACATTCATTTTTTCCCCTCCTTCAAACATAGTTCCCTTTATTAAGAGCGGCTTAAACTTTATGCTCCTGAATTTACCATAGCGTGTTTTTATTGTTTCCTTACCAATGTAGCGGAGATAAAGGTGATAATTTTCATCATCTAAAAACATGTCAAAAGGAATTTTATCTCCGGGCTGATAGTTATCAAAATTAATATTACGGGCATAGTAGGTTGCGCTTATAACATCCTGTATACAGTTAGTAATTTTAAAAACCCCTTTAGTACTTACAGCAGTGCCTGCACTATGATTGAACGTTACATTATTATACGTCTTGTACCCACCTTCACTTACATTACGGATAAACTTTACGGGAAGCATAGTTGCAGTATCAATGTAAGTTTCATACCGGTCCCTAACCTTAAAAAAATTATCAAAGAATGAAAATGTTTTCCCTTCACCTACACAATGATAAACCGGTTTGCCATTGAATTTTTCTATAGTAGCAGTAAATGATGCATCGCCGGCACCTATGTACATTCCGAGAGTACTGTAGTACACCCTCATTATTACCACTTCCCCGTCTTTAAAAGCTTTGTTTTTTATACCACAAAATTCATCGCCTGCTCTTAATGAAAAACAAATAAGGGTTATTAGAAGCGTGCCTGATATTTTCAATTTATATTTCATTCTGATTTGCCTTCACAACGAAATTGTAAAGGGGAATATTATTTCTCTTTAAAAATTCTTATACTTAAAATTAAAATACTACCGGCTAATGCCGGTATAAAAAGATTAATGAACCAGATTCCAAAAGTAGTCCCAATAATACCAATGGTATTGGCGCTATATAAGGCTAATAATTCCGTACTGAATTTTCCTCTTATGCCAAGGTCAGCAATAGCAAATGAAGGCACAATAGCCAGCACTAAAAACAATACACTTATAATCCAAAATCCTTCAATGAACGAAATTTCTACTTTAAGCACTTGTAAGAGCAATATATATTGTATGACGAATACCATAAACCTCATGAATGACAAAAAGAGTAACCTTAACAATACTTTTGCATGAAAATCTTCCAACACACTTATGTAATGGGCATATTTTACAACAGATGGAATTTTTTCAACAACTTTTGTGAGCCACGATAATCTGAAGTAAATAACAAGTAAAAAAGTAGCTGTAACAGCCGAAAGAAATAATAAAATTTTTATCCAGAAGAAAGACAACCCCATTACCGGCTCAGCGCTATATTGCCTGGTGAAAATTATAAACACAAGTCCTCCGCATCCCATCAGCAATGTAACAATCAACTGGCTCATACTGCCCGCTATAGATAATGATATTGCTTTTATGCGATTGCCTTCATTTATATACAATATTCTCCCACCATATTCTCCCATCCTGTTTGGCGTATTAAGAGAAATAGTAAGGCCGGATAATACTGACTTAAAAGCTGTAAAATAACTGATGCGCTGAAGATTACTCACAACCAATTGCCATTTTCCTGCTTCAATTCCCCAATTTGCAAAAACAAGCATTATTACAGACCAGAACTTAAAAGCATATTCTCCGAAAGGAGCTTGTTTTATTAACTCAATTGAATCCTGCAGGTTTGGCTGATCCCTGACTTGTTTATACAAAGAATAAAATAGCCAGCCGCCAAGCAATGGACCTAAAATATAGTTGAATAATATTTTGATATTTTTGTGTAAACGGATCATGTAAGTTTGCAACAATCAGCGCTCTCTCTTACTTTTTGGATTTATAAGTTTTTTATTCGTGGCCAAAAATACTCTTCACTTTGCATACTAAAACAAAAATCATTTTAGGTATAGATCCCGGCACATTAATGATGGGCTTTGGCTTGATAGCAGTGAACAGCAACAACATTACACTTATTGTAATGGATGTATTAAAATTATCATCAAAAAAAGATGCCTATGAGCGGCTACAGATCATACATAATAAGGTGTGTGAGTTAGTAAAAATTCATAAGCCACATCAACTGGCTATTGAAGCCCCTTTTTTTGGTAAGAATGTACAGAGCATGTTAAAGTTAGGCCGGGCACAGGGTGTAGCCATTGCTGCAGCTATGCAGGCTGGTGTACCTGTAACAGAATATTCTCCCAGAAAAATAAAACAATCCATAACAGGAAATGGAAATGCTGATAAACTGCAGGTGATGAAAATGCTTCAACGTATAGTGTCCTTTAGCGATGACCCAAAATATTTAGATGCAACCGATGCCCTTGCTGTTGCTGTATGCCATCACTTTCAGAATAATGTATTACAGGGAAATGCGGCTGATAAAATAAATGGATGGAAAGATTTTTTGAGTAAGAATCCCGGGAGAATTAAATTGATTTAAACTGAGTAATTCTGTTACAAATATTTGATTATCTGCCTTGCAGACTGCTCCATTTCTTCCGGAGAAAGCTTTAATTTGCTACGTGTAAAATTAAGATCATCAGCAGTATTTATAGGTATCAGGTGCATATGGGCATGAGGCACTTCAAGGCCAATAACACTTATGCCGCACCTGTTACAATCAAATGCTTTCTCTATCGCCTTTGCTATTGGCCTTGCAAACAAAAGCATTTCGGCAAGATAATTATCGGGTATATCAAATAAATTATCTACCTCCAGTTTAGGAATTACCAAAGTATGACCTTTAACTAAAGGATATACATCAAGAAAAGCAAAGAACATTTCATTCTCTGCAATTTTATAAGATGGAATTTCTCCAATAATAATTTTTGAAAAAAGAGTCATGGGTAATATTCATTTTGCAAAAAAAAGGCAATTCAACCCAACTGTTTTAAGCAGTTATTCCTTCAACTCTAAGTTTAATGATACCTGCAGGTGCTTTTATTTCCGCAACATCACCTACAACTTTTCCCAACAAGCCTTTGCCTATGGGAGATGATGCAGATATTTTACCAAGTTTTAAATCTGCTTCTTTTTCAGAAACAATCTGGTAAGTAACCTTTTTTTTAGTGGCAAGATTTGTAAGACTTACTTTAGTTAGTATAGAAACTTTACTGGTGTCAATATTAGTCTCATCCACTATACGTGCAGTAGCTATTATACCTTCCAGTTGTTTTATTTTTGCTTCAAGTATGCCTTGCGCTTCTTTAGCGGCATCATATTCTGCATTCTCTTTAAGATCACCTTTTTCCCTTGCTTCCCCAATAGCCCTTGAAGCTGCAGGCCGTTGTATACCTTTCATATTCTGCAGTTCCTGCTTCATTTGTTCAAAGGTTTCTTTTCTTACATAATTAGTTTCAATCATAAAATCATTTTAATCCAATAAAAATCCTTCAAATAAAAAGAAAAAAAATACAACGCCCCATATTTACTAAGGCGTTGTACAATTCAAAGATATAATTTTTTTGAAATTTATTCTAATTGAAGCTTTTGTAGTAAAATTTTTGACATTTTATAAAAGGCTTCAAGGGTATACCCTGCAATATGCGGGGTAATAATTACATTGGGCTGATGCAAAAGCCAGTCTAATTGCACTCTTTCGGTATTGGTTAAGGTATCCAGCTTTTCATTTTCTAACACATCCAATGCTGCGCCACTTATTTTGCCTGTTTTAAGAGCATTTATAAGAGCATCTGTATCGGTTATTTTACCCCTGCTTGTATTGATAAAAAAAGGCTTTTGTTCAAGGGATTTAAAAAAACTGTCGTTAGCCATATGATAAGTTTCTTCGGTTAACGGCACATGCAAACTTATTACATCAGCATACCGGTAAAGCTGTTCAAGGTTAGCTTCCTTAATATAGCCGCTACTAAATCCGAAGTGATATTTATCATATGCCAATACAGTTGGTTCAAAAGAAGAAAGCAGTTTTGCAAAAGCGCTTCCGGTATTGCCATAACCAACAATACCTATGGTTTTCCCACATAATTCAATTCCCCTGTTTGCATCTCTTATCCAAATATTGTTTTTTATTTGCTGATAACTTTCATTAAGCTTATTAGTGAGATTAAGTAACATACCCAATGCATGTTCAGCAACAGCGTTACGGTTTCCCTCGGGGCTGCTTACGCAAAGTATTCCTTTGGTTTCAGCATATTTCACATCAATTAATTCCATGCCGCTGCCCAACCTGCCAATCCATTTTAACTGGGTTGCTTTTTCCAAAATAGCCTTGTCAATATTTAGTCTTGTAGTAACTATAAGACCCTCTGCTTTATTAATTATGGCTGATAATTCTTCGTAACTTATTTGCTCGGAATTTAAGATGGCATATCCCTTTTGTTGCAGCTCAGAAATAAGATAGTTGTGAACTTTAGATGTTATAATTACCTGTTTCTTCAAATTTTATTATTTAATTCTATTGAGCCGCAATCATACTTATTTCTACATTTACATTTTTTGGCAAGCCTTTTACAGCAACAGTTTCCCGGGCAGGGAAATCAATATCAAAATATTTACCATATACTTCATTTACCTGGGCAAATAATGCCATGTCACTTAAAAATATAGTTGTTTTAACTACATTATTAAAACCCATATCAGCTTCCGATAAAATAGCTTCTAAGTTTCTCATAACCTGGTGTGTTTCTTCAAGTATATCGGTATCAGCTAATTCATTTGTACCTGGCTTTAAAGCCACCTGACCTGATATAAAAAGAAAATCACCACAAAGAATTGCCTGGTTATAAGGGCCAATAGGAGCAGGTGCCTTTAATGTTTTGATGATCTTTTTTATCATAAGTCCGGTATTATACAAGCTTTAAAATTGCAAAACTTTCAACCAATTAACAAACCTATTTTTGTATGAAAGGTAATACATGCAGATTGTTATACTGGCCAATGCTGAACAAAAAAAAGAATTACTATCAAAGAGTAAAAATGAAAACGTAAATATTGAATATGTAAATGAATATGAGGAATTAACAAATTATACCAATGCAGATGCCTTGTTTATTTTTCAGGATGAATTAAATATCCCCTATATAAGCTTAATAACACAACCTTTATTTATACATTCAGTAATAGCAACCTTAGATGACTTAAACCTGGGGAATAATGTTAGCCGGGTAAATGCATGGCCAACATTTTTGCAAAGAAATTTATGGGAGGTTTCAACTAAAGATAAAGTACTTGTAAAGAATATTTTAGAAGGCGTAGGCTGGAAATATCTGGTGACTCCGGATGAACCTGGATTTATCGCTGCCAGGATAATAGCTATGATAATTAATGAAGCGTATTTTACTTATGAAGAAAAAATCAGCACTAAAGAAGAAATTGACGCAGCCATGAAATTAGGTACTAATTATCCGTATGGCCCTTTTGAGTGGGCTCAAAAAATTAGGTTACAAAATATTTATAATTTGCTGAATGCACTGCATAAAAAAGATGAAAGATATATGCCTGCATTAACTATTGAAAGAGAACTGACTTCTATTTAAATTCCAAAACAAAAATTCGTGTCCCTGATACTACATATAGATACTGCGACTGAAAATGCTATAATAAGTGTTGCAGAGGAAGAACATGTTATATTTTCTCTCACAAATAATAACCAAAAGGATCATGCGTCATTTTTACAACCAGGCATAAAAGAATTATTGAAACAAAGTAATGTTGCAATCAATCAGCTTGATGCAGTTTCTGTAACAGCCGGCCCAGGATCATATACTGGGTTGCGTGTGGGAATGGCGAGTGCAAAGGGAATATGTTATGCATTACAAATTCCATTAATTACCTTAAATACTCTTGAAGTAATGGCACTTTCAGTTATTATAAATACTATTGATCCGGATTTATATTTATACTGTCCCATGATTGATGCCCGGAGACAAGAGGTTTTTACTGCATTATTTGATAAGGATTTAAATGGGATTATCCCTTCTTGTAACCTTACTTTAAATCCTGAATCGTTTGATGAGTTTCTTCAAAGCAGGAAAATTATTTTTTGTGGCAATGGGGCACAGAAATTTTTAAATCTTTCTATTCATCGTGATTTGTCGCAAAGCAGCAAAATGAGTATTTCAGGTGCATTGGCTCTTCTTTCAAGCAAAAAATTTCAGCAAAAAAATTTTGCTGATCTGCTGCATTCAGACCCGGTATATCTAAAGCAATTCTATAGTATGGGAGCGTTTGAAAAATAACCCCACAGTAAAGACATATTTATATAAATAATTCATAATTCTGTAATCAGTTTCGTACCTTCATAACAGGGTATTTTTAATTGTTCAAATTTAAAAAATTAAGTATGCAAATTTCCGAGCCTGTCCAAAATGCAGATACGCAGGAAACTGCGCCGGATATCAATGGTCTTTTAAGCATTGATTACCATAATATCAAAAAAGCTGCTTTAATCCTTAGGTCTTTAAATCATAAGCTTCGCCAGCAAATACTCAGGATTATTAATGAAGATAATAGGATAACAGTAACTGAAATTTACGTTAAGCTTCGCCTGGAGCAGTCTGTAGCGTCTCAGCATTTAGCTATTTTACGTAAAGCCGGTATTGTTTCTACTCAACGTGAAGGCAAATTCATTTTCTATGGGATCAACACATTAAGAGTGGAGGCTGTACAAAAATTTGTGAATGACCTGGTAGGTTAACTCCGGTGTATTTATGCGCTTAAGCAAGGAGGTTTAAGACTCCTATAGCCACATCTTTTCTAATACATTATCTTTGCACATAATACTTAGATCAATCTTATTAGATGTGAGTTAATTTTTATGTTCATCAAACAAATTTATACTGGTTGTTTAAGTGAAGCCGCTTATTTTATTGAAAGTAATGGCGAGGCTGCTGTAATTGACCCGTTAAGAGATATAGAGGCCTACCTGGATTTAGCTAAAGAAAGAAAAGCTTCTATAAAATATATTTTTGAAACTCATTTTCATGCAGATTTCGTTAGCGGACATCTGGATCTTAGTAAGCAAACCAAAGCTCCAATAATTTATGGGCCCGGCACCTCGGCTAATTTTGCTTTTCACCTTGCAAAAGATGAAGAAAATTTCACAATAGGCAATATAAGTATACAGGTAATACATACTCCCGGCCATACTTTGGAATCTGTATGTTACTTATTAAGAGACGAAAACGGAAAGCCGTACTGCATTTTTACAGGAGATACATTATTTGTTGGCGACGTGGGCAGGCCGGATTTAAGCAGTGGTGAAATGAGCAAAGAAGAACTTGCCTCAATCATGTTTGACACGATTCAAAATAAAATTTTGCCGTTGGCAGATGATATTATTGTTTATCCGGCCCATGGGGCAGGAAGTAGTTGCGGGAAAAATTTAGGTGCCGAAAATTTTAGCACAATTGGTGAACAGAAAGAAAATAATTATGCATTGCAAAAGCAAACTAAAAGTGAATTTGTAAAGGCAATAACAGAAGGATTGGAAGAGCCACCGGTTTATTTTTCAATAAATGCTAAAATAAATAAGGAAGGCTATGATAGCCTGGAGGATGTAAAAAAACAGGCGCTTACACCATTATCAATTAATACTTTTAAAAATAAGATTGAAGAAGAAGTAGTTATACTTGATACCCGCAATGCTGCAAGCTTTACCCAAGGTTTTATCCCCGGTTCTATTTTTATTGGATTGGAAGGAAGATTTGCAGAATGGGCAGGGAGCATTTTACCTTTTCACCAAAGAATAATATTAGTGACTGAAAAAGGTAAAGAAGAAGAGACTGTTGTACGCCTTGCCCGGGTTGGCTTTGATAAAGTTGAAGGTTATTTGAAAGGAGGATTTGAGGCGTGGAAAAAAGAGGAAGAGAATTTTGATCTGATCATTGATGTTGAAGCAGATGAAATGGAAATAGATATAAAGCATGATCCTAAAGTAACCGTGGTTGATGTGCGAACAGAAACAGAATTTGCGAATGAGCATGTTGAAAATGCCCTTAATGTTCCATTAACTGAAATGACAGATGTAGCACAAATAGCCAATTTTGAAGATGACCAGCATTTGTATATTCATTGCGGAAGTGGCTATAGAAGTGTTATTGCCTGTTCTTTATTAAAACGACAAGGTTATTACAACCTTAGAAATATTTTAGGTGGTTGGGACAAAATAAAAGAGAAACCTCTAATTAAAACTGCCAAAGAAGTGAGTGTATTAAATTGAACAGCATCACTTGTTTTTGTTAAATGAATTTTTCTCATAATCAATCCATAAGCGACTATACTCATTTTTGTATTCATGCTTCCATCTTCTATGGCTCCATAAAAATCCCGACGGCTCACGGTTTATCCCATCCTGTATAAAATCCCTGAATTTTCTTGTTAATTCCCCAGGCTTATATTCAGCGGCATCATAAGTTATCAGATGGTTTTCAAAATAATAATGCCCTCTTTTTAGTCTCACATACCTCGTAAATATTACTGCATTATTGCTTCTTACAGCTCCTTTTTCAGGACCTGCTAAAAATGGTGCAGGCCGGTTAAAAAAATTAAGCCAGTATGCATTGCCCGGTCCTCCGGGGTTTTGATCAGCAACAAGAGCCAGGACATGCTGTCGTCTTGCCACCTTTTTTATGTCTTTGGAATAGTTGGTTGCATCAACCATTACAGCGCCAAACCGGCCTCTTATCCGGATAAATATTTTATTTAAAATTTTATTTTTTATCGGCATAAATACAACTGCCACAGGTAAGTTTATTTTAAGAGGTACCAGCCAGTTCCCATATTCCCAGTTAAACTGGTGCGCTCCCATAAAATGTATACTCTTACCTTTTTCAATTATGCTGTTGAGCATTTCAAAATTGCCATCGCACCTTTTTAAAAATTGTTCTTTCTCAAGAGATAACATTTTTAAAGTTTCACTAAAATTATCTATAAGATTTTTGTAGAACTGTTTGGCGATGGCAGTTCTTTGCTCCGGAGTTTTTTCGGGAAAAGCAATAAGTAAATTATGGGTTACAATATCTTTCCGGTAACGTAAGCCATAATAAAGAAAAATATACAGTATGTCGCTGATAATATATAAAATACTGAAAGGCAATAAGGATAAAATGTATAAAAATCCATAGACAACATAATACATTGAGTAAAGATAGGATGATAAGAAATGTTTGAGAAAGGGATTAATATAAACGTATAAGCTACCAGGAAGTTTTACAGCATAGGATCTTACAATATAATATTTTGCACCAGATCACTTTTAAAAAGATAATCGGTATTAAAGTGTAATCCCCTGCTTTCATGCCTAAGCTGTGCGCCTTTTACGATCAGATAGCCAACAGTAATTAAATTTCTTACCTCGCAAAGCTGGGGAGATACATTTGTAGTTTCGTATAATGCTTCTGTTTCCTCATGCAACAGATCAAGACGTTTTAGGGCTCTGCCCAAACGAACATTGGTTCTTACTATTCCTACGTAATCACTCATAAGCAATTGCAGCTCTTTTAAGCTTTGAGTTATAAGAATCATTTCTTTAGGTGCAGTTGTGCCCTTTGCATTCCAATCAGGTATAGCAGTTTTAAAGGATAATAAATTTATCTCTTTAACGGTGGCCTTATAACAGCGGTGTGCAAATACCATTGCTTCTAATAAAGAATTACTGGCAAGCCTGTTAGCACCGTGCAGGCCTGTGCTTGCACACTCGCCGCAGGCATATAAATTAGTAATAGATGTGCGACCCCATTCGTCCGTTTTAATGCCACCGCAACTGTAATGAGCTGCAGGCGCCACTGGTATAAGTTGTGTTGAAATATCTATTCCTATTGACTTACACTTTTCGAAAATATTTGGGAAATGATTAATAAATTTTTCCATATCCATCATCCTGCAATCAAGATAAACATGATCTGTACCATTAATTTTCATTTCACTATCAATAGCTCTTGCTACAATATCTCTCGGTGCCAGATCTTTCCTGTCATCATACTTTTCCATAAATGCATCCCCTTTATTATTCCTCAGAATTGCGCCCTCACCTCTCACTGCTTCTGTAATTAAAAATGATTGACCAGATATTGAGGGTTCATATAAAGCTGTTGGGTGAAATTGTATAAATTCCATATTCTCTATTCTGCCTTTAGCTCTGTATGTCATTGCCACCCCGTCACCTGTTGCTATAGCTGGATTAGTGGTAGTGCGATATGCCTGTCCGTTTCCACCTGTTGCCAATAAGGTAATTTTAGAAAGTATTTTTTCAATTTTATTGGTCTCCATGTTTAATACGTACACACCATAACATTCGATATCAGGAGTAGATTTGGTTATTAAAAATCCCAAATGATGCTGGGTAATAATATCTACCACAAAACAATGACTGATCAAATTAATGTTAGGCTGATTGTTTATAGCAGCTAACAATGTTCTTTCCATCTCCTTTCCTGTAACATCTTTGTGATGGAGTATCCTGAATTCACTGTGCCCCCCTTCTCTGCCTAGAGCATATTCCCCCTGCTTGTCTTTATCAAAATGGGCTCCCCATTCAATTATTTCTTTAATTCTATCTACACCTTCCCGTACAACTATCTCTACAATTTTAGGATCACATAAACCATCCCCGGCAATTAAAGTATCTTCTATGTGTTTTTCAAAACTATCATTATCTGTATCCATCACCCCCGCCACGCCGCCCTGGGC
>JBDSAQ010000432.1:0-5010 GCA_039922095.1 Ginsengibacter sp.
GAGATTGACTTTTTTTTCAAATCAATCTCTTTGCAACAAATTGAAAATCAGTGACCCTGTTAGGATTCAAACCTAAAACCTCTTGATCCGTAGTCAAGTGCTCTATTCAATTGAGCTACAGAGCCAAATTAGAAAAATTAAAAATAAGAACTTCAAAACCTTCTGATCCGTAGTCAGATGCTCTATTCAATTGAGCTACGCAGCCAAAATAACGGGCAGCAAAAATAATAAAAATAGAGCAACAATTTCTTTTGAGGATTTTTGTATAAAATTCTTAAAATGAAGATACTGTTATGGTCTGTTGGCAAAGCTCACGAGCCATATGTAAAAGCTGGCATCGAGTTATTCACCAAACGCATATCGCATTATTTTAGCGTGGAGTGGCAACTTATCGCACCTCCAAAAAATGTTGCGACGCTGACAGCAGATGAATTGAAAAAAGCAGAAGCACAAATTATATCCCGTATGTTATTACCGGAATACATCCTCATAGTTCTTGATGAAAAAGGCTTACAAATGTCATCTGAACAATTAGCAGGTTTAATCCGGCAAAAAACAAATGAAAGTACCAGGACTATAATTTTTTTGATAGGTGGGGCCTATGGCTTACATGAGAGTGTTATAAAAAGAGCTAATATAAAATGGAGTTTATCAACTCTTGTGTTTCCTCATCAATTGGTAAGATTAATTTTAGCTGAACAAATTTATCGGGCATGTACAATTATAAGAAATGAAAAATATCATCATTCTTAGTTAATGCTTATGTTTGAAAAATATTTTTTTCATTATGATCTCCATTACATTAATCATTATTGTTGCAACAGTAATTGTTTCACTTGTAGGTTTTAATAACAGCCAGGTAATAGATAATTTAATCTTCTACCCCCCAGCTGTAACTGAGAAAAAGCAGTATTACCGGTTTATCACGTGTGGCTTTATACATGCTGATATGGGTCACCTTTTCTTTAATATGTTTTCCTTTTATTTATTTTCAAATGGTTTGGTTGAGCCAGCTTTTATAGATTTTTTTGGAGATTATGGAAGGGCCGCATTATTAATAATGTATGTAATGGCATTGATTGTTTCACTGTTACCCACGTATTCCAAAAATAAAATGAATACCCAATACAGAAGCCTTGGGGCATCAGGTGCAGTTTCAGCAGTAGTTTTTGCCGGTATCATAATTTCGCCCTTATCACAATTAGGGTTTTTTATTATACCGCCAATTATACCGGGCTTTATTTTTGGCCCTCTTTATCTTATCCTATCAGCTTATCTTGAAAAACGTGGAGGAGATAACATTAACCATTCTGCGCATATTTGGGGAGCTCTCTTTGGTGTAATTTTTATTATAGTGGCTACAAAACTTTATGCAAATGTTGATATCTGGACAGCATTTGTTGAACAGGTAAAGTATTATATGAAAACCAAATTCAACATAGGCTGATCCTGAGAATGTTTTTTGTTTTTAGAGTTATTTTAAAACGGTCATCAATTCGTTTGCCAACAACCCATAAAATTTTTTTATTCATCTCCACTACCCAAACGTTCTCTTTTTCAGGAGCAGAAAGTTTTTGATCTATGAAAAACCGATTTAGCTTTTTCTTTTTTTGCATGCCAAGCGGATAAAAATAATCTCCGGTTTTCCATTTCCTTAATAATAGAGGAAATTTAATTTCCTCAGCATCCAGCCAGGCAACTATATTTTCAGTTGATACCCGATAGCTATCGGGTTGATAGCTGATAGTTGATAATTTATCAAATTTTAATTTTCCATTAGCAAATTCAATTATGTTATCGGTTTCCTCCATCAAAATATTTTGTGCCAATGATGTATTGTTTGGCGCTATTATAAGCCAGTTGCGGTTTTTCAGTATTCTGTGAGTTGAAGATTGCACATACTTTCCTGTTTCTGCTGTTAACAGATTTATTACATCATCTGTTTGATGCGAAGTAAAATTGAACTCATTTATAATCTCATAAACAATAGTGAAAAGTGGCTTTGATTTCAATAATTTTAAAACAGGAATATGAATTTCATCACCTTTGTGCTCAATTAATTTTTTCTTCAGGTTGATAATTGATTGCTGATAAAGCATATCAATTTCTTTAAACCGATAAATGTTATTTCTTAAATTACCCTCCACTTTTGGATATACTTTTTCTATCGAGGGAATAATCTGGTTGCGAAAATAATTTCTTGTGTATTTATCAGATGTATTAGAAGAGTCTTCCACAAAAGATAAATTATTTTCTCCTGCAAAATTTAGGATCTCCTGTTTTGTGGCAAATAATAATGGCCTGATTATAATATCTTTTTTTGGTAAGATTGCCCGCAGGCCATTGATACCAGTGCCTCTGAAAAAGTTCATCAGTAATGTTTCAATATTATCATTTGCATGATGAGCAGTGAGAATATAAGGCCGTTGGTGGTTGTTCGT
Source organism: Ginsengibacter sp. (assembly GCA_039922095.1). Lineage (GTDB taxonomy): Bacteria > Bacteroidota > Bacteroidia > Chitinophagales > Chitinophagaceae > Ginsengibacter. Next base: position 2,442 of record JBDSAQ010000432.1, read on the forward strand.
TATTTGTTGTTTGTTGTTCGTTGTTTGTGGAATAAAAGTTTGCAATGATAGTTCTTTAAACCACTTGTATCTCAAATCTCTTGCAGCAACCTGTATTGAAACTTTATTCTCCTTAGCAAAAATTTCTGTTTCAAAACTTTTTATAAAAACTTCAACCTTATATTTTTCTGAAAGGCTTCTTACAAATAATTCATCCCTCTCACTTTCTTCGCCCCTAAGTTTAAAATTGCAATGAGCTATCGAAAAATTAAAATGAGCCTGGTTGCATAACTCACATAATACAACAGAATCAATACCCCCGCTAACGCCAATAATCAATTTATCTTTTGATTGAAAAAGATTCTCTTTTTTTATGAAACATAAGAACTCCTTAGCAAGATCCATTTTGTTTGTTGAGGATTAAAACTCTTTAGGTATAAACTATATCCCGTAAATCCTATAAATCCCAAAAATCATGGTTCAGATAATCCTTGTTCAGACAATCATGTATCACATAATTCCTCGTACGCTCCCTGCAACTCATTAAATGAATGATTATCTCCGGCTCTTTTTGCTTCCTTCATTCCCTTTTCATAAATCTTTATAGCCTTTCCTGTTTCACCGGTTCGTTCCAGCAACTTTGCCAAATGGTAGTAGGAACCTATATAGGTTGGCTCACGAAGTAATATTTCTACAAAAAGTTTCCGGGCTTCTTCATCGTCACCCAGTTTTATATATTCTAAGGCAAGGGCATGCTGCAAAAAACTATCTTTTTGTGCCGACTTAAGGTATTGCTTTAATTTTTCAATTCTCTCCATTACAACAATAATTTTTTTGGCTTTTGTAACTGATTATCTTTGCCACTCTTAAAAATTGCAGCGTATGAAGATACTTGTTTGTATAAGTAAAACACCCGATACTACAGCAAAAATAACCTTCAAAGATAATAATACGAAATTTGCCGAAGCGGGTGTACAGTTCATTTTAAACCCTTACGATGAATGGTATGCATTGGTTAGAGCAATTCAATTAAAAGAGGCTGATACTGGCATACAGATACATTTAATAAATGTTGGTGGAGCAGATAATGACCCCATTATACGTAAAGCTTTAGCGCTTGGAGGTGATGAAGCAATCAGGGTAAATGCAGAAAGCGATGATAGTTTTTATATCGCTTCACAAATTGCAGAAGCCGCGAGGGAAAATAACTATGATATTATTTTTACGGGTAAAGAAACTATTGATTATAATGGCTCATCTATTGGCGGGATGATTGCAGAATTGTTAGAGCTTCCTTATGTATCCCTTGCAACTAAGTTTATATTAAATGGAAACACAGCTATCATTAACAGGGAGATTGAAGGTGGCGAAGAAGTCAATGAAGTTCATTTACCTGTTGTAGTTAGCTGCCAAAAAGGTATGGCAGAACAACGCATACCAAATATGAAAGGAATTATGGGTGCAAGAACAAAGCCATTAAAGATAATCGAACCCGTAGCAGTGGAAGCTTTAACTTCAATTGTTTCATTTGAACTGCCACCGCCAAAGGCAGGCGTAAAACTTATATCAGCCGATCAGCCTGAAGAATTGGTAAGGTTACTGCATGAGGAAGCTAAATTATTTTAACCCCCTTGCCTTGCCTTGCACCATAGGGCGAGGGACTGAGGAGATTAGAATAACATCTTTAAAAATCAATGCTCAGTGTATTAAGAGGTTTAAATTATCAATTATCAATTATCAATTAATATGAGTGTTTTAATTTTTTTGGATCAATCAGAAGGAAGTATAAAACGAAATTCTCTTGAGGCCGTCAGTTATGGAGTAAAAGTTGCTGAAATGACCGGCACTGATGCTGAAGGTATTGTATTAGGAAATATAAAGGATGATCTTGCATTATTAGGAGAGTATGGTTTAAAAAGAATTCATGCTTTTAAAAATGATGAATTAAATACATTAGATGCACAGGTGTTTACCAATATTATAGCCGAGGCGGCCATGCGTACCGGCGCAACGGTGATCATATTTTCAAATAATATTAATGGTAAAGCAATTGCTCCCCGGTTATCTGTAAAACTTAAGGCCGGCTTGGTGTCAGGTGCTGTCGCATTGCCTGAGATTACGAATGGGTTCATCGTGAAAAAAAACGTTTTTAGTGGTAAGGCATTTGCAAACGTTCAAATAAAAACTGAAGTAAAAATTATTTCACTAAATCCTAATTCATATAAAATAACAAAGACTAATGGTACGGCTGAAGTAATAGAGCCTGATATCTCCATACCTCAGCCAAAAATAACAGTAACAGCAGTAAACAAAATTGCCGGTGAAGTTCCTTTATCAGAGGCAAGTTTGGTTATAAGTGGCGGGCGTGGGCTTAAGGGTGCGGATAATTGGTACCTGGTAACCGATCTGGCCAAAGCGTTAGGTGCTGCAACTGCCTGCAGTCGTGCGGTTGCTGATGCACACTGGAGACCTCATCATGAGCACGTGGGGCAAACCGGTTTGGCAATTGCTCCTGATCTATATTTTGCCATAGGTATTTCAGGTGCAATCCAACATCTTGCAGGAGTAAACAGAAGTAAAGTTATTGTAG
>JBDSAQ010000433.1:0-4257 GCA_039922095.1 Ginsengibacter sp.
TACATTCTTTATCTGCCTGCTGATGGAAGCCGCCATCTTGCCAAATATCAATCTGCTTCTAATAACCTGCATGTTTTTCCCAACCCTGACGCAGGTTTAGGATATTGGGATCAACCCATCGTTTATAGCGATAAACTTTACATTAAATATTCCAATGCCCAGTCGGTATTTCAGTTAGCAAGCTTTGATGGCACCGCTATACAATTGATCACGAATCCGGCGGGTATTTATAACGGTTCAGCAGGCAATAACGGATATATGGGTCAACCGGCAGTATGGAATGATAAGTTGTATTTGCAATTCGGAAGTGTGCCATATGGCAATGCAGGTAATCTTGCTTATTTTTCTTCGGCAAGCAATAACGGAATATGCCCCGGCAGTAATACAAGCTTTACAAGCAACATCACAGGCTCTTCATATCAATGGCAGGCAGACAATGGCAGCGGCACTTTTACCAACCTTGCTAACGCGGCGCCTTACAGCACTGTAACTACTAATACGCTCACGCTCACAGCACCCCCAACCTCTTCGTATGGCTACCAATACAGGTGTGTTGTAAATGGAAATACTTACAGCATGATCTTTACTTTAAAATTTGCCAGCAACTGGATGGGCACTGTTAGCACAGCCTGGGAAGCAGCAGGCAACTGGAGCTGCGGAGCTGTACCGGATGCCAATACTGACGTATATATCAGCGCCGGTAAAACAAACTATCCTGTAGTAAATTCAACACAATCTATAAGAGGGATATACCTGCAAAACGGAACGATAACTGTGGCGAATAACCATCACTTAATTATAACAGGTAAGTAAAACAAAAGGTAATAGGAATCCATAAGAACCGATATCCTTATTTGTGTTTAAAGCGGGCCATGCCGGCTCACACTGTCGTGGCGTACAGCTCTTTTTCATGCCAGTTGATTACTCTTGATAAATATAATTGACTTACAACCTAAGCCCATTCAGTACCACGCCTGTTAAAACTGTTACTAAAGTGCCTGCTGCACAGTTTATAATTCTATTCCCCTGCCGTATCTCCCTCCAATCCTTGCATGTAGCGGGACATGGCAGCACCTGAGTTACTTAGAAGTGCCGCCGTGTTCTGCCCGGCTTCTAGCCTGGAGTAGAAACACGGATAAGGAATAAAATTCATAAATCATTACAAGTTCCGCCAGCAATGCAGGCAGGGTTAATAAAAAGGCTTATGAGTATTGAAGATATAGTTAGATTAGCATAAAAAAATTGATGATCTCTTTTATAACATATACAAATGCAAATGAACAAATTGAAATAATTGCTGATAAACAGGGTATAGAGGATTTAATTTTTTATCTGGAAGGAATAAAAAAAGATAAAGATCACATGCATCTTGTTATTGACAATGAACTCAATAATTATCCCATTTCAAATGAACGAAAAGAACAAGTAGTCCTTATTAAGCATGTGCGACTACAGTATGCGGATTCTTTAGAATGGGAAAATTCAAACTGAGACACTATTAACTATTTACATAAACCGTTTTGTTTAAGTATATTCAATAGATGAAAACATTTCTCTCCTTGTTTCTGCTTATTATTAATAGCATGGCTTTTAGCCAGGTGACAAACGTAAAAGTTGGTTATTGGAGTGATCAAACTACTTGGAGCAACAATAAAATTCCAACGGACACCACTAATATTATTTTAAGCTACAATATCCAGGTAGATATTAGCGCTACCTGTAAATCAATAAGGACAAACGGACACCAGGTGTATGTGGGCACCGCCGTTAATTTTTATATAGCAGGACTTGCTGCGCCCGTAGCTGGCTTTATGTACTCAGGACCGTCTGTAGTTCCCACAACTATAGCGTTTACAAATACATCGACCTATGCAACAAGTTACTTATGGGATTTTGGTGACACTGCAAGCGGCGTAAATAATACTTCCACTACCGTAAATCCAACACATTTTTATAAAACACTTGCACCTTATCCAAACGGCACGGTGGTAAAACTTATAGCTACAGGGCCGGGGGGTACAGATTCTATTTCGCATTACGTGGGATTATCCTGCGTGCCAACTATTGTTGAAGTAGGAGCGAGTATTGATACGCCAACTACCTGGGACCAGTGCCATATTTATCACTGCTCAAAATTTGTGGGTATAAATGCGCCGCTCACCATCAATGGCGCTACAGTAACATTCGATGCGCAAAAAGGAATGATCGTAGCAGGCAATGGAAAACTTATTTCTAACGGCGCTGTTTTTACATCATCTGCGGCATCGAAAAAAAGAGGTGACTGGGCTTATATTTCTTTTGGCACAACTTCCGGAAATAGTATAAAGGGTGGAGCCATACAATATGCCGGGTATGCATCTCTTAATCACGAACGGGCATTGAATATGGGAACTGGCATAAACAATTCAGTAACAAAGGTGATTTTTGAATACAACTCCGGTACATTGAACCAGCTTACGGCTACGCTTGATATGTCTCATAGTCCAAAGAGTACAGTAGCAACCGGCAACATATTTTTTGCCAACTCAGGGCACCCTGTACTTATAAGCATAGCCAATGATTTTGATAATAGCAATGAGCTCAGCTTCAATCAATGCAATGCCATTTTTGTTGATTGTGTAGATGTTGACCAGGCGCTTGGCATTACATGGACAAATAAACAGGCACCGTATGTTTTGGGCGGATGGAGCAGCAACTCATGGGCATTTGATGCCGGAAAAATTTTAACGCTGGGCGACAGTGTGGTATTAAAGTTTGCCCGTTATACCAATCCCGGGTTTTCACTTTTTCTGCCATCAGGCCTTATCCAGATTCAGAACTATGGCGGACCCGGTGTGGTATTTACTTCTTACCAGGATGACAGCTTTTTAGGCGATTCAAACGGCGATGGCCCGCCACCCATAACTCCCTCATTTTGGGAAGGCGTTCAGTTAGCAGGGCCGGTGTGGGTACATTGGACCAACATGTTTTATTCGGTGCATTGATGATGTTGCCAGAATTACAAGTGAATGGATTGAAAAAAAATAAGCTACTGTGTGAAGCAGCTAATTGAAAACATTTACTCCCTGCCGTGTCTCCCTCCAAGCGTTGCGTGTAGCGGGATACGGCTCTCGTTGTACGCCACCTTTTGACACACCTTACCGACAATGAAAAAATTTAGCAATGCCACATTTATTATTGCTACTATATTATTTGGACTTTTGCTCATTCCAATTTTTTTCGCAGCCTGTGGTGAAGATGGAGGAACACTTGGGACAAATATTATTTTGGTATCGTTTGCAAAATTTTTATATCCTACGTTTTCCGACACTACTTTACTATGGTCTGTATTTAGTGAAAATGGAGCAACCATTTACTTTGTTGGACTTATTATAAATTGCTGCTTTTACGGACTTCTTACAGAAAGGATTATTTACTTCATAAAAATGCTTAGACAACACAATGGAAACAGAACTCAAGTTGTTCCATAAACTTTTGCCTATCATATTGATTCCAATTTGCTTTGTCTTTTTTGCAAGTTTCGGTTGGAGTTCATTTGCGACAATAACAGAACGAAGCGGACTCAACGGAGATATGCATATGTACTATAAATTAAGTAAGTTTCAATATGCGACATATACTTCTATTGTTTCTCTTACCGGACTGTTATTGATTTTCTTTCAAGTATGTTTTTTGGTTCTTAAAAAACCTTTACTATTGACAAAAACATTTTGGAGCTTCCTAATTTTTATTGGACTAATTATTATTTGTGAAATTTATTTGCAGACAAGATTTGTCGGTAAGGGTTAAAGTGTGACAGACCAAGACGGCGTACACAAAAGGTTCCATTGTACCTAACAGCCCAGAGAGGAGATAATATCGTAGATTAATAATTTCTTTTGAAAGAGAAAGATTTAAAATATTATTAAACCTTTCCCCTTCGCCAGATTTATTCCCCCTGTCATGTCTCCCTCCAAGCATTGCGTGTAGCGGGACACGGCAGCAGCAGAGTCACTTAGAAGTGCCGCCGTGTTCTGCTCGGCTTCTATCCTGGAGTAAAAACACGGCTAAGGAATAGATCGCTTTCTTTGCAAATCATAATTGCGGCAATATTTAAAATAATATTGCGAAGTGCTTTTAATTCACCACTATAAATAGTCAACCCTCAAAAAGTCATTTTTAATTTTGGGCAATAAATTTCCAATAAGCATTTATAAAAATATTTATAAATAAGTAACCAACGTCTGATTGCCTCTGTACGCCAGAGGTTGATTCGTC
>JBDSAQ010000434.1:0-5037 GCA_039922095.1 Ginsengibacter sp.
GACGAATCAACCTCTGGCGTACAGAGGCAATCAGACGTTGGTTACTTATTTATAAATATTTTTATAAATGCTTATTGGAAATTTATTGCCCAAAATTAAAAATGACTTTTTGAGGGTTGACTAATTAGATGATGAAGATAGCAAAAGCTTGCAGATAATGTAAGATGCAGAATGCAACGAATTACTGCTGGGCGAAATATAATTTTGAGCCTGATGTCGCTAAACTCTTATGAATATCGGTGTTATAGTTTTTGGAATGTGAGTGTTTTATTTGTCGTCTTAATATTGAGTTTACCATCTATCTCAAAACTATACTCCTGTGAATTAAGGATATTATCTACAAATTCATTTCCCCAGGGTGTTTCCATAACTTTTGTCATACTTAAACCGGGAATTGTTAATGAATGAGTTGTTCCAATAATATAATTATTCGGATCTATATGATTAGTTGGCGTATTCCCCGTAAAAGTGCCATTAATATTGCTTACAGAAGTAAATGTAATTTCAACCTCACCTTGTAAAGCAGGGGGTTTAACTGAAGTAAAACCTGAAGCATTTTCTTTTACAGTGATCATCCTCCACTTACCATCAAGCAATCCCGGGATTTGGCCGACAGAAGCCAATTCTATTTTGTTACAGGAAATCATTGCAAGGCTGAATACAGCAAGAAGTAAGGATATTTGTTTCATATGGAGTTACTTATGTTATTGATAATTTTTACAGCCTGCATGTTGCATATGTTGAACGGGTGTTGAAAGAATAATTAATCCGGGAAATTTTCAGGTAACGTATATTTTCTGCCTTTGTTTACTTCTTTTAAATAGTTCATTAGCGGCTCAAAATAATGTACCATTGCATTGGCGCTGATCTCCTGGCCTGTAGCGTTTTTCAATACTTTTCTCCAGTCTTCTGTAGCGCCTTTACGCATGATGTTTGCAAGAAATTTTCCAACTTCTTTGTTACCAAAATAATTTGTTGCATGAGGATCCTGCTTTAAAATATTCCGGGAAATATAATCATGTAACTGAAATAAAATAACATACGATAAAGCATAATCATAATACTGAGCTGCATCATCATTTATGTGTGTTTTGGTAGCTGCATCACAATATTCCTCACCCCGGGCGGCGGGAGGTTCTATACCCTGATATTTTTTTGCAAGTTCCCACCAGCGCCGGTTAAACTGATCTGCAGGTAAATTATCCTGGTAAAGATCATGTTCAAACTCTGTCATTGTTCCTGTTGCAAAAGGAATAAAAACAATATAATTCAGCGCCTCCTGTAACAGCTTTTGCGTATCATCAGATTGTATGCCTTGTGCCAGTAAACCTTTTCCCTGTAAAAATGTTTTTTGCATAGCAGCCATACCGATCATGCTGCCTATACCTTCATGAAAAGCACGGTTAGCGCCACTACGTAAAACCGGAGGGGTGCTATCATTAGTGTAATTGATATAATAATAAATATGTCCCAACTCATGGTGTACAGTTTCAAACCATTCAGTATTAGGTTCCACACTCATCAGGCTTCTTACATCTTGCTGCAGATCCATATGCCAGGCAGATGCATGGTTGTTCTTTTTATATTTCGTGCCCGGCGGTAATGGATACAAGCTCGATTTTTCCCAAAAGGTTTGGGGCAAGGGAGGATATCCTAAACTTTTATAAAAAGCTTCTCCTTCCTCTACAATCCATTGGGCAGTTTTTTTATTCAATATACTATCGAGATTAATACCTTTTACATCTACCATGCTGCTCCAATCCTGGCTCCAGCGATTAGGAACCCAATGTGCAGGGAGATAATCAGGCACTATGCTTTGCTTATACTTTTTTGTGAGTTCGTAACGGGCATATGTGTGCAACTCACGAAACAATGGATAGAGTTCACGGTTAATTTGTTTACACAATCCCATCATCTCATCACCCGTCATTCCATATTCTGAAACCTGGTAAGTAAAAAAATCATGATAGCCTAAAGACTGAACAACTTTATTACGCAGGTCCCGTAAATGCACCAGGCCGGCTTTTAAATTCTTACCTACTTCTTTACTGGTGTTCCATGCATTTAATCTTTTGGTTAAATTAGTTTCTGTTCTTAAAATATCATCAATATTATTCGTAGTTACAGGCTTGCCACCTATGGTATAATTGAATCCATACAATTTTGCTATCTGATCTGTTTCGGCTTTTATGCGTTGCTTTACCTCATCGGCAGCCTTTTGTGTGTAGTTCCCTGCTCCATACAGGATTGCTTCAAATTGTTTCGCCTGCAGAGAAGTTAGTTTTTCTTTATCTTTTAAAAAGCCCTGCACTTTATCAACTGCATAATTGCTTCCTGCAAAATTACTAAATGCCTCGCCTGCCTTTTGTTCAGCAATAGCATTAGTACTGTCGCCTTCAATAATTTTTATATTAGAGGCCCACTGAGCTTCATTATATGCCGTATACACTTTTATATATGCTGTATTAAAAGAATCAAGAAAAGCCTGTGCGTTTTTTTGCAGGGCTTCATCATTGCTGGTAGAAGTATTAGTACATGCAGCAAGGCATAGGGCTATAAACCCTGCAAAGCAAAATATTTTCATAATAATGTTTTGTGTATAATCAAGGATGAATTAAAGTACATAAATACTGTGGCTTACATTAATTTGCCGGCTTTAATCTATTCAGTATACTGCCAGCATAAGATTAAATTTATAAAGAATTTTCATTACAAGATATTTACGGCAGAGCTTAAGTCCTTATTCTTATTCAATACTCTCATATAAGCTCAACCTGCTTTTTAAGGTATTTATTTCATACTGTAAACTTTTTACTTTTTGTAGCAAAGAGGTAATTGCCTCAATACCTTCCAGGTTTATATCAAGATCATAGTGTAACCGTATAAATTTTTCAAGTTCAGTTAATTTTTCCGGATCAATGAAACGGTTTTCTTCAATAGTTTTAATTTCTATCAATCCAAACTGGTGAAGAGAATTGATAAAAGAATACTCTACCTGGTGATGAAAACAAAATTCTTCAGCAGAAATTAAATGTTGTGTTTGCATGCAATTTATTTTGATATTTTAGCAAGCTCGATGAATAATTCTCTTTGTTTATCAGTTAGGTTAGCAGGCACCAAAACTTCATAAGTGATAAACATATCCCCGTATTTACCTTCTTCCCTGTAAACAGGAAACCCTTTACCCTTCAATCTGATTTTGCTTCCATTCTGTGTTTCCGGTGCAACTTTTAATTTAATTTTTCCGTTCATAGTATCCACTGTAATCTCTCCTCCTAAAACCGCGGTGTATAAATCAATTTTTACTGCCGCATATAAATCGTTTTTATCTCTTTTGAACATAGTATTGTTAGCTATAACAAATGTAATGTAAAGATCACCTTTAGGGCCTCCATTTACGCCAGGAGCGCCATACCCTTTCAGCTTAATTACCTGGCCATTTTCAATTCCGGCGGGTATAGTTATTCTTATGTTTTTCCCGTTAACGTTTATAGTTTGCTGGTGTGTTTTATAGGTATCAGTGAGGTTTAAATGTAATTCTGAATTATAATCCTGTCCTCTGAATTTAGTTTGGCTGCCCCTGCCTGAGCCCCCAAAAAGAGAAGAAAAGAAATCAGAGAAATCCTCATTTCCCTGCGGGCCTGAAAACCCGGGTTCATCATAATTACCAGAACCTTGCCGGCTCCGGGCTTTCTCAAACTGATCGGCATGTTGCCAGTCTTTTCCATACTGATCATATTTTTTTCTTTTTTCGGGATCACTTAAAACCTCGTTGGCTTCATTTATTTTCTGAAATTTTTTGTGCGCTTCTTTATCATTCGGATTCAGGTCAGGGTGATGTTTACGGGCTAACTTACGGTAAACACTTTTGATCTGTGCTTCTGTAGCATTTTTATCAACCCCAAGTATTTTATAATAATCAACAAATTCCATAATGCCTTTTTAAATTGGATTATAAAGTTAAACCCAAATATCCTGATACTTCTTTCATAATAGTAGAAATTAAACCTCATTGTTGAAATAAAATAGTAGCCATTTTTAAAATTGAACTTACAATAGTTTATGGCTTACTACGGCATGATTTTTTCTTTGCAATTGTTACACTAAAAATTTTATTATGGAAACAGTAATTGACCTGAAGGATCTGCTGAAACATGAAATCATGGACCTTTATTCAGCCGAAGAACAAATTATTGAAGCCTTGCCATTAATGATTGAGAAAGCAGGTAATGCCAAATTAAAAGCCGCTTTAAAAGATCATTTAAAAGTGACCAAAGAGCAAAAATCTCGGCTTGATGAAATTAAAAAATTGTTAGGTGAGGGTGGAGATGAAAATTCTGAAACCAACAAAAAGCCTGGTTTCTTTTCACGCCTGTTTGGTGATGGTGCTGAAAAATGTAAGGGAATGGAAGGGTTGATTACCGAAGGGAAAAAAATGATGGCAGCAGACATGAGTCCCGAAGCAGGGGATGCAGCAATAATAGCCAGTGCGCAAAAAATTGAGCACTATGAGATTTGCGGATATGGCACTGCACGTGCTTTTGCAAGAGAATTAAATTTGGGTGAGGTAGCTAATAAATTAGAACAAACATTAAATGAAGAGTATCAGGCAGATGACCTTTTAACTGAACTGGCAGTTGGTAAAATAAATATTGACGCAGAATTTGCGCAAGGATCAGAGAATGGCAAAAGCCCCGTTAAATCATCAAAAATGGGTTCTAACAGCAGATCAAATGGCCAGAAGGCAGGAACTCAGAATAAAAAGAATGGCAGTGCTTCAAAAGCACCTTCAAAACCTGCAGCTAAAAGCAACTCCTCAAAACCATCTTCAAAATCTTCTGCTTCCAAAAGCAGTTCGGCAGGTAAATCAAGTGCATCCGGCAAAAGCCCGGCAAAATCTTCTAAGAGCAGTGGTAACAAATCATTACCAGGTAAATCATCATCAGGTAAATCATCCTCATCAGGCAAATCATCATCAAAAGGTAAATCATCAGGAAGAAAATAAATAAACATATAAACATGATTTTCCGCCTCCTG
>JBDSAQ010000435.1:0-7929 GCA_039922095.1 Ginsengibacter sp.
TAAAACAGGGTTAGGATCATTTATGGCTGCTATTAATAAACCCTTTGCATCTTCCGGCGTTGACGGATAAACCACTTTTAAACCGGGAGTATGTACAAACCATGCTTCATTGCTTTGGCTATGGAAAGGCCCGGCTGCAATGCCTCCGCCAGTTGGCATTCTTATGACTACATCGGCATTTTGTCCCCAGCGATAATGAATTTTTGCAAGGTTATTTACTATCTGGTTAAAGCCAACAGTCACAAAATCGGCAAACTGCATTTCCATTACACTTTTATACCCTTCAAGGCTTAAACCAAGGGCCACGCCAGCTATTGCACTTTCACAAAGCGGCGTATTGCGAATTCTTTCTCTTCCAAATTCTTCTACAAAACCTTCGGTGATTTTAAAAGCTCCGCCATATTCAGCAATATCCTGTCCCATTAAAATAAGATTTGGATGTTTTTGTATTGATTGATGAAGGCCTTCTTTGATAGCATCAATGAACCTCACCCCGGCCCTCTCAGAAGCCCGCCCGGATGAACCGTTCGGACGGGGAGAAGGGAAAGAAGTTTCATTTAAGGGTAAATTAATTGCGGGCCCTTTAGCATACACATCATTTATTTCTTCTTCTGTATCCGGGATAACGGGCTGCACCTCAAATCCCTTCTTTAATTCTTCTTCTATGTAATCTTTAATTTCATTTCTGATATCTGATACTTTTTGCTGGTCCAAAATATTTTGTTCCAATAAATACTTTTCATAATTTTTTATAGGATCTTTTTCATACCATTCTGTAAACATTTCTTTTGGTATATACTTAATACCACTTGCTTCTTCATGGCCACGCATTCTGAAAGTGATACATTCAATTAAATAAGGCTTTTTATTTTTTATGCAATATTCACGAACTCCTTTTATGGTATCGTATACACTTAAAATATTATTGCCATCTATTTGCACGCTTTCCATTCCATAACCGGGGGCCTTATCTATTAAATTTTTGCACCGGTATTGTTCACTTACAGGAGTGCTTAAGCCATATCCATTATTCTCAATAATAAAAATTACAGGAAGATTCCAAACTGCAGCAACATTTAAGGCTTCATGAAAGTCCCCTTCACTGGTACCACCTTCGCCTGTAAATGCCAGGGACACTTTTAAAGGTGAACCTGAAAGGGCATGGTTTAATTTATATGCCAAAGCAGCACCACCTGCAACTGCAAGCTGGGGCCCGAGATGTGATATCATTCCACAGATAAAATGCTTTTTTGAGCCGAAATGAAAACTCCTTTCTCTCCCCTTACTATAACCTTCTTTGGCACCCTGCCATTGCATAAACAATTTATGTAAAGGCATTTTCCTGGAGGTAAAAACCCCAAGGTTACGATGTAAAGGCATTATCCATTCATCAGGCTGCAAAGCAAGCGCAGCGCCAACTGAAATAGCTTCCTGCCCTATTCCGCTAAACCATTTTGAAATTTTTCCCTGCCTCAATAATACCAACATCTTTTCTTCAATCATCCGGGGAAGAAGTAAATTTTTGTAAAGATTTATTAACGTGTCTGTTGAGTAATCTTTCCTGTAGAATAGCATTTTGCGAATTTCAACTATTCAGGGTAATTAGCAAAGTTTGACCTCATCCCAACCCTTCTCCAAAGGAGAAGGGCAAACAGAGACTGCTTTGATGGGATCATTTTGTTTCTTTTTGTGTTTTTTGGAGGAGAGAAGAAATAACAGATAAAAGAAATCCAAAGATCAGCGCCCAAAAGAAACCATCAATATTAATTCCTGAAACAAAATGATCAGCTAACAGAATTATTAAAACATTAATAACTAAAAGAAAGAGGCCTAATGTAACAATGGTTATAGGGATGGTTAAGATAATAATCAGTGGCTTTACAATAGCATTTAAAAAAGCTAAAACCAAAGCAAAAATAATGGCTGTTGCAAATGAATCAATTATCACATGAGGCTCTAAAAGTTTAGACAAGATGTATGTAACAATTGCGGTAATAAGTAAACTGGTGAGAAATTTCATAATAAATCTTTTAGTGATGTTTTATATAACCACCAATTCAAAAAAATCTTCAGACCTCAGGTATTTATCTGCAAGATCTCTAATCTCTCCTGCAGTTATATTTTTTATAGTATTCATGGAATTATAAAAATAGCTTTCATCCAGGTTATTTAAAATAAGAGTTTTCCATCGGGCAATTATTTGAAAGGGGCCATCTATATCACCAAGATTAGTGCCCATCATATAATTTTTTACCAATAATAATTCTTCATCATCAACTAAATTTTCCCTTAATAATTTCATTTCTTTATACACTTCCTGCAGGGTGGCTTCGCATACATCTTTTCCTGCTTCGGTACTTACTATCCATGCAGATTCCTGAATATGATTTTGCAGATAGCTTGATATGCCATAAGTGTATCCTTTCTCTTCACGGATATTGCTCATTAATCTTGAACCAAAAAAGCCTCCAAATAAAATATTGAGTATAGTAACTTTTTTAAAATCAGGATGATGGCGGCTGGGAAAAGGCCTGCCAAGCCTGATAGCTCCCTGTACTCCATTGACATCATTACTTACCCTTGCCTTCTTTTGTAAAGCCCGTATGGCAATATGCGCCGGACTATTGATGGATTGATTAATATTAAGATCACCAAAAGAGCTATTAAGTTGTTCTTTAAAATTAGCAGGCAGTTTACCGGCAGTAAAAATTATGCATTTCCCATTCTGATAATATTGCCTGTAAAACTGTTTTATCCGATCTGTTTGCAATAAATCATAATCTGCAACGCTGGTAAACTTTCCATAGGGATGATCAGTGCCATAAAGGGATACGTCAATTAACCTGTTCGCAACAAAATCGCATTTAGTGAGATTAACAGATAGTTTTTGTTTACTGGTTTGTTTATATATTTCCAGTTCTTCCTCTGTAAAAACTGAATCTGTAATTATCTCCCGGATTACGGGCAATAACATATTTAAATGCTTCGACAGACAATGCAATGTTACGGATGCAAATTCATTATGACAGGATCTCGATAAATAGGCTCCATAATAATCAAAATGCTCACTTATTTGAAAAGCAGTTTTTTTTGAAGTGCCATTTTTAAGCAGATGATTTGTTGCAGATGCCACAAGGTTTTGATGTTCATAAGAATTGCCGGCATAAAAAACCAGTTCGATCATCAGTACTTCTTCAGCGCCGGCATTAACAGCGTACACGGGCACACCATTGGCTAATGAAAAACTTTCATAAGGTTTTAATGTGAGATTGAGATCAACTGCATCTATTATGTTTGGATGTTGGGTTCTATTGAGCATATTTTTTCTTTAATTAGCCTAAAAATCAAATGAATCGGGCAACTGTCTGGATTGATGATATACAGCAATGATATTAATTACATCAGTATCAATTGTATAAAGAACCCTGTATTTT
Organism: Ginsengibacter sp.; assembly: GCA_039922095.1. GTDB lineage: Bacteria > Bacteroidota > Bacteroidia > Chitinophagales > Chitinophagaceae > Ginsengibacter. The sequence continues at coordinate 3,435 of JBDSAQ010000435.1, forward strand.
TTAACGAGTATTCTCCTAACCTTATGTGAATCTGTATTATGGATTATCATTCCTGCTTCAGGAAACGTGAGAAGCTTTTGGACAGAAAAATAAATAAGATTAATGATTTTTGAAGCATAGAACTCTGAATCAACTGAGATATAATTCTTGATGCTTTTGAGATTAATTTGAGCTTCTCTTGTCCAAATTATTTTTTGAACCATGAGTCAATTATCGTCTTCATTTCTTCATTAGAAATTACGTTTTCATCTTCCACATCTTTTAATCCTCTTTCTATTTTATCCAACACAACAATTCTTTCAAATAGCACATCAATATCTTCAAAACCTTCCTCTGGCATAGCTTTTATGCTGTCTATAATTTTTTTCTTTGTTAACATATACTGCTTTATTCAAATTTACAATTTAATTTTCTGAATAATAATACAGCGTATTGCTGTTATTCTCATCAAAAATATTCCTGCTTTCCTGCAATATTTGTTCAGTAGTAACAGCATGATAATTTCCCAGCTCTTTATTCATCAGATCTGCATCGCCTAAAAGTTCATAGGTTGCAAGGCTGTTGGCACGGTTTACCAGACTTATATCTTCAAAGGCAATAAGGCTTTCAGTTTTGTTTTTTACTTTTTCAAGCTCCGTTTCGCTTATCAGTTCATTTTTCATTTTATCAAGTTCTTTTTCTATTGCATCTTCCGCAACTTGCATTTCAATCCCCTTAATTAATTTACCTTCTATGGCAAGCAAGCCTGCATCAGTGCTGCCAAAATGATGGCACTCAATGTTGCTGAACAATTGCTGTTCTTTAACCAGGCTTTGAAACAATCTTGATGAACCGCTGCCACTTAAAATATCAGTAATAAGGTCAGTCGGGTAATAACGTGTATCAAGTCTTGAAGATATATGCCAGCATTTGTACAATGCATCTAAAGGAGCTTTTTTTGATTTAACTGATAGCTTTCTGGAAGAAGTTTGTTTAGGCTCAGGAGGAAGGTTGCGGTAATATTTTTCGCCTGCCGGAATATCACCAAACCATTTTTCTGAAAGGTTTTTTATTTGCTCAACAGTAATATTTCCTGCTACAGATAATATGGCATTTGAAGGGTTGTAATGTTTTGCAAAAAAATTTCTCACATCCTGCAGCTCTGCATTTTCCACATGGCTTAACTTTCTGCCAATCGTCATCCACCTGTAAGGATGAATGGTATAAGCAAGCTCTCTCATTTTATGCCAAACATCTCCATAAGGCTTGTTTATATAATGCTCTTTAAATTCTTCAACAACAACCTTACGCTGTACATTCAGGCTCTTTTCATCAAATGCTAATGATAACATACGGTCACTCTCCAGCCAAAAAGCAGTTTCAATATTTTCTGCGGGTAATTGAATATAATAGTTGGTAAGATCATTGGTGGTATAGGCGTTATTATCACCACCGGCCATTTGCAATGGCTCATCATAAGAAGGAATATTAAGACTTCCGCCAAACATCAGGTGTTCAAACAAATGAGCAAAGCCTGTCTGGTTCTCATTCTCATCTCTTGAGCCCACATCGTACATTACATCAACCGCAGCCATTGGAGTGCTTTTATCTTCATGCACTATTACCCTTAAGCCATTATTTAAAGTAAATTTTTCAAACTGTATCATAGTGCAAATCTCTATGAATTGAAAGCTATTCCCAAAAGATTTGTATAATGAAGCTATCAGCCGTCAGAAATCAGAAACCGTGCAAATCTCTTCTGCTGATTGCTTACGGCTGACGGCTGACAACTGACAGCTGATTGCTTACGTACTAATATATCTTTCCAACTCTGAGCTCAATTTGAAAAAGAACGTTGTTTCTCATAACCAGCACTTTTACTTTATCATTTACTGATTGTAAAAGATCTTTATACTGGTTAATATCATTACTGAAATTACGGTCAATGGAGAGTATAACATCATCTTTTTTAAACTTCGCTTTATCTGCCGGGGAACCGCTTATTACAGCATCTATCACAACTTTGCCGTCAATAAAAAAAAGGCTTAAGCCAGTATAGGAATATTCAAAGCCTTCTCTGAAATGGCTGTTAGGCAATAAATGAATTTCTTTCTTTTTGTAATTAAAAATGATATTAAATTTCTTTAAAATTTCACTGCCCAAAAGGCCGCCCAAAAATGGATAAGAGGTGGCATTATATTCATCGTCTAAAATGTAAGTTGGTACTTTTTTAAATCTGTATGGCCCAACCTTTACTTCTTTAATTACTGTTATCATCATTCTTTTTTTGCCGCCCATGCCTTGCGCATCTATCGGAAATTCTTTTCTGTTGGTTTTAAATACCGAACTGTCTTTCACAAAATCCCTGCTTAATAAAAAACTAAGACCAGCGCCAGTATCAATATAAAAATTTCCATCAATTGACCGGCCATCTTTAATGGATAAAGGTTGAATGGGGAGGGTGGTAAATATAGGATGTAAAAGATACCCGCCTGAAGGATACCGGATTGTGCCCGGCTCAAATATTTCGATATTAATGCTGTCGTAGTTTACTTTAACTATGTACCGGCTAAAAAAACTATATCCTATTATACCATCAATTTTCTCCCCATAAACATTAGTAAGAATTCCATAATCATTAATATAAAAATCTAATCCTTCAACCTTTAACCCCGGTAAAACCAATGTATTATCTTTAGAAAAATCAACCTCTTTAATACCCGCAATCCCGCTAATAGTTCTGCCTGATGGCGAATGTGGAATTTTAAATTCTGTGCATGTGGCGGAATCCAGTGATATTCCCCCGCTGCCGGTATCTAAAATAAAATTAAGCGGAACAGGATTATTGTTAAGTTTTGCGTGTAAAAGGATTACCCCGCCGCTAAGTTGTTTAAAAGGGAACTTTGTTATTAATTTAGCCCGCTTTTCTATAAATTGTTCCTGTGCGGTTAATGAGGTTACCCAAAAACTAAATAATATATAAATAAAAACCCTTTTCATTATAGCAAAATAAATTTACAACTTTATGCATGTATTTTTGTATTGATTTTGGTTGGGCGGTAACCAATACATTAACAGCAGCTTTGGCTTAAACAAACAATTTGAACAGCATAAATTTATCACAACTCTACACAAAATCTCTTAATGCAGAGTTCCTCAGTGTTGAAGAAGGCTTGTTTTTATTCAATAATGCTGCATTGAGTGAATTAATGATGGTAGCAGATGCATTGAGAAAGAAACAAGTACTTCACGAAAAAGTAACCTGGATAATTGATCGCAACCTTAATACAACCAATGTTTGCATTGCCAATTGTAAATTTTGTAATTTTTACCGTGTACCCGGCCACCCGGATTCTTATATCACGGATATAGAAACTTATAAGAGAAAAATTGATGAAACCATTCGCTATGGAGGTGATCAGCTATTGTTACAGGGAGGACATCATCCCAAATTAGGATTGTCTTTTTATGTTGACCTTTTTAAAGAACTTAAACACTTATATCCAAATATAAAACTTCATGCATTAGGACCGCCGGAAGTGGCGCATATCACTAAACTTGAAAAATCTACTCATAAGAAAGTATTAACCGCTTTAAGAGATGCCGGCCTTGATTCTTTGCCTGGCCCCGGCGCTGAAATTCTAACTGACAGGGTAAGGCGTTTGATAAGCAAGGGGAAATGTGGCACGCAGGAATGGCTTGATATTATGCATGAGGCTCATAAATTAAATATCACAACTTCAGCCACAATGATGTTTGGCCATGTGGAAACAGTACAGGAGCGGTTTGAGCATTTGGTAAAATTGCGTGAAGTGCAAGCCATGAAGCCTTCCTATGCAAAGGGCTTTATAGCTTTTATTCCATGGACGTTTCAGGATGTTGACACTTTGCTTACCAAAATAAGAGGAGTGCATAATTTAACTACTGCAGAAGAGTATATAAGAATGATTGCTATGAGCAGGATAATGCTGCCCAATATAAAAAATATACAAGCCAGTTGGCTTACCGTTGGCAAACAGGTAGCACAGATTTGCCTGCATGCCGGAGCAAATGATTTTGGAAGTATTATGATAGAAGAAAATGTAGTAAGCGCCGCAGGTGCACCTCATCGTTTTACCAGTAAAGGCATTCAGCAGGCAATTACAGAAGCGGGCTTTGAACCTCAACTCAGAAATCAGCAATATGAATTTCGGGCTATGCCGCAGATTATGGAAGAACAGGTAATTAATTATTAGGCTTCCGTACCCTACCTTCCATTATAGGTACACTTATCAAAAGGAGATTTCGTAAACTGTTCAATAATATTCTACTTAGGTTTTGAAAATTACTTAGGAAGTATAGCCTTTTACTTTTTAGTTTAGACAATAAATAATAGAAGTATTTATTGTATTATTTAGTGTCTGCAAGAAAAGTCTGTAATCTAATACAGACAAAGGTTTCACAGGAAAATTATTAATCAACATATGTTGATAAGTGTTGATTTTGCTGGATTTGAGTATCATTTTTGCACCTTATT
>JBDSAQ010000436.1:0-20823 GCA_039922095.1 Ginsengibacter sp.
GGTCAAAAAACCTAAAAGTTACAGAAGCAGTTATAGAATATTTGGAGGAAGTAAAGAATAAAAGACAGCATCTCATAAATATAGCTGGAAGAATAAATATGGAAATATGAACGAACAAATAATTAGAGGCGGAAAACTATATATTAGTTCGAAAGGACTTAAATTTTATTTACCAGAAAAGACAGTAGGAACAATCTGGCAAAGAAATAAAGGTGAGATAAAACATTTAAATGGTTGTTCTTTTATCCAATTTGAAAACATACCAAAACCTTCACTGTTAAAGCTTCCTTCTAAAGACATATTGATTTCCAAATGCAGATCAATAGAAAATGATGAAACAATTGATTTGTATGAAAACCAAATGCTAAAGCAAAAGGAAAAGGGATTTATAAAATTCAAAAGCCTTTATAAAAATTCCTATAATCTATCACATGAAAAAGCTTTGGAAGCTGCACAGCTTCACGCCGTTTGGCAATACATTATTCGTTTAACTGTTGATGAACAAAACAGAGACACATTAAGGTTGTTTGAAGCCTTCAATAAAGTTTATCCTGGTAAATACAAATGCTATAATTCGTTTGCCAACGCAAAAAGCGAAGCCATTAAAAAAGGTGCTGCTTCAGTTGCTTTGGACAATCGAATATTTACGGCTCCTAACAATGTTACCAGGGTTAGTGAACTTCAAAAATATTGGACGGCTGGCATTTTAAGCATTGGCAAAAAATACAGTAACCGGAAAGTTTGGGAACTGCTTACTAAGCTATGCGAAGAAACTAAAAACAAACCGCCTTCTAAAAGTTGGATTGACAAGTATAGAAAGAAGCTGCTTAGAAGTAACATTGACATTTTCGCTTCACGGTACGGTAATGAAAAATCATTTGCATCTAAACAGCCTTTCGCATCTATGCAACACGCTAAGTATGCATTAGATCAGTTCCAAATGGATGGATTTACATTACCGTTTTGGATTGAAGGATTTAAAAGATTTGTAATTGTTATTATCAGAGATGCTTATAGTAAAAAAATAATTGGCAGTGCTGTTGGTGAAAGTGAAAATACAATTTTAATTATGGCTGCTTTAAGAGATGCCATAATAAATACCGGCTCACTTCCATTTGAAATACTAACGGATAATCATTCATTTAATCAAACCAAAGAAGCTGAATATTTTAAAAGTGAGATTGACAAAATAGGCACTCATTTTACTGTCACTTCCAACCCTCAACACAAGAGCATAATTGAAAGATATAATAAGCATTTAGACAGCCTGTGTAAAGACTATTCTGGTTATGTAGGTGAAGGCATACGCTCAAGAAATGTAGATGCCAGGCCAAAGCAGGAAATGTTAGATGATTACGCTAAACCTCAAAACCAGCTTACTAAAGAGGCTATACAATTAATCGGCATTGAAATAGTTGACCGTTTTAATTCCACAGTTTTACCAAAGCAGGGTAAGACACCAAACCAATTATTTGATGAAAGTGAAAAGCCCCATGCTTTTCCTGTTTCATTGTCTGACAGGATAAAAATACTTACTGCACAAACCGAATTAAAAGTTAACAGGGGCCAGATCAACATTAAAAGAGGCACTACGAAATACGAGTATCAACTTCCTGCAAACCTTTATGAATTATATAATGATGAAACAGTAATTGTAAGGTATGAAGACCTTAATGAAGGCGTTTATTTGTACGATAAGCGAACAGATGAATCAATAATCTTCTTAGAACAAAAGACTAAAATACATGGTGCGCTGGCTAACCAAACGGATGAAGATTTGCAACTTTTATATAAAAATAAAGGCCGTTTAAACGGCATTAAAACACAGGCTAAAAAGCGCAACGAAGATTTAACCAGGGAAGCGCTTGAACAAAACCCAGAAGCCTACAACTTATTAAATAAGATCACTACTCCCAAAGATTTATTAAAAGAGTTTGAAGAAAAATCACATTTAAAAAGAATTGCAGAAGACAGAGGAATTTCTTTTGATAAAGTACATATACCAACCAGGGAAAGTGAATTAGATAACACATCACTAAAGCCTTTACAACCCAAATATAAAAACCCCTTTACTGCCTATGGTCATACAATAAAAAAATACAATCCTTTACAAGATTTGGAAGATGATTTATAAACAAAAACACCTCACCGGCAAGTGAGGTATTTACAAAAACAAAAAATTCACAATGACAAATTTACCACAAAAAGAAGACATCAGATTGGCAATAAATAATTACTGCCAATTGAAAGGGATTAGCAAGAATGAGCTTGCTACGCAATCGGGGGTAAGCAGTGCAACCCTTAGCAAAATTGAACATCAGAAATGGGAAGATATTGATGATAAGCTTTGGCGAAAAATATGGAATAAAGTAAATGAAAATACAACGCCTGATATTATTGAAACCAAAGCATTTATTGAATGTAAAAGAGCATGTGAAGCCGCCCGGAAAAATCATTTTATGATAGGACTTGTTGCAGATACGGGCATAGGTAAAACAACGGCTCTTACTTCTTATTCTTTACGAAAAAATGTGTTCTATGTTCCTTATGATAAGACAATGAAACCAAAGCAGTTTTTTGCGGCTTTGATTCGTGAGATGGGAATTGCTTTTGAAGGCAGCATAAACGCAATGGTTAACCGTATTGCAGATGAATTGAATGTGCTTACCAACCCATTATTGATAATAGATGAAGCCGGTAAAATTCCTCATACAATGATTTTATTTCTTCATGTGTTAAGAGACAAAACAATTAAAAATTGTGGGATTGTCCTGGGAGGTATGCCATATTTTAAAAGCAACCTGATAAAGTTTAGCAACAAAGAAAAGGAAGGCTACGCAGAATTTTTAAGGCGAATAAACATGTGGCAAACTTTGGAGGGATTAAGCAGGGCTGAGATAAATTTTATTTGCCAGGAACATGGAATTACGGATGCGGAAACCATTAGAGAAATGCTAAATAAAAAGAAGTTTGGCGACCTGTACAATGCAATTTTATTACATCAAATTGAAAAAATTGAAGCCTTATGAAACCAGTAACAAAAGCCCAGCTATCAAAAATACATGTACTGCTGCATCAATTGAATTTAATAGAAGATAAAGCAAACATAGTTAATCAGTTTACGAATGGCCGTGCAACCAGCAGTAAGGAAATGACATTGGATGAAGCGAAGGAATTGATAAGGCATTTGAGCACTCATAACCCGAATGAAAGAATGAGAAAGAAAGTTTTTGCATTGGCTTATGTGGCCGGTATAATTTGGGGAGACACGCCGGAAGATAAAAAAATGAATGGCATTAAACTCGACCAATTTTTAAAAGCCAGGGGAGCCGTAAAAAAGGAAATTAATCGCATGACTAAAAATGAACTTGTAAAAGTAGTTACCCAATTTGAGCAGATAGTAAAGAACAGAGAACAAACAAAGGCTAATAAAGCAACAAGATCGCTTTTGGAAGAGTTATCAATCCCTGTTATCCATCCATCAAAAGCAAGGCATTAAAACCCATTTAAACACTATTTAAAACTTACACCAATGTCAATTATAAAATTCAAAAAGAACCGGCCAATCATTGATAAAGAATATGACAAAAAACAGCGTGACCAGGTAATTCAAACTTTCACAAATGATAATGCCGTTGTGGATGAATTGATAAACAATATTCCTGCAATTAAATTAGGCAATTTACCTAAACAAGACTTAGCAGCTTCTTTTAAAAAGCTTATCAATACAATTGATAACTGCACTTAAAGCAAAACAAATTTTCAAAAACTGTAACCCCCAAATTAATAACCCCCTCAAAGAAACTTATATGATACTTATAGAAAATGATGCACTAATAATAAAAATCCCTTGCGGCGAAAACGAAAAACCTTTAGCCTGCTTAGCCGACTTGCAAAGAGGCCTTATTCTCACTCTTAGAATACTTGACCATAGTATGTTAAGTGATAATGACTTTCAATTCAGCTTAGTTACTTTATCCGATCTTTTAAAAGAGATTTTGATTAGTCAAGATCAACTATGCCATATTAACCGGGATTTTAGCCCTGAGCAAATGGAAGATTTCAACAAATGGGCTGAGTAAGAAATATTAAACTACATTAAAATGGCATTCCCACGTTTAACAAGTCACAATCGAAAAGAAATACTTATAAGAAAACAACGTGCTTATTTTCTTATAGCAATAGAAGGATATAGCCAAAAAGAAGCAGCTAATGAAATAAGTGTTTCTTTAAAAACGATGTGTAAATGGGCTAAAGAAGGTGAATGGAAACGTACCAAAAATAGTATTGTAGAGAGGCTGCACGCTGAAACTGGTTTTACCAATTTCCTAATATCAATAAAGGATAAAGTTCCTAACATTTATAAGCAGGTAAAAGAACTATGGAGCGAATACCTGGATATGAAAAACCATGTTAAAGACTAAGATTAATACCCTTTTTTGATAGAAAAGTGCCATTTTCTTACCCTTTTTTGATAGCAAATTCCGCTGAAAGCCGCATGAACACTCAATTCCTTTAAAAAAACACCTTGAAAATATGATACTTATGAAGAAAAAAAAGACAAAAATGAGTTCCGGGCTGTAGGGAGACAAGCAATCTTTTGAGATTTGGATTTTTGTTTTGTTTTGAAAAACAACCCCCTGTTTCTACAGGGGGTTTATTCTTTTATATTTGTAATATAAACAACGAAAAAATAGTATTCTCCAGGCTTATGGCTTTTACCTTTTTACTACAGAGGGTATAAAGGAAGTTGGGCGTGTTTATCCGGACTGCCTCGAATTTGTTAAGGCCAACCAACACAAAACATACGAAGAGATTGAAGAGGAACTAAGGGCAAAAAACCTCCCCATGTTAACTACAAATCTGCATTAATCTGTCCCTTATTAGCCCATTACAAGGGTACTTAGTGGTAACGAATAAGCTGCTAAATGGATTAATAATACCCAAAATAGCGGAGTAAACAGGGGGTATTTGCACTTTTTTTTAAGGGTTCAATTTCGCAAAACCTTTACTGGTACTGTATTTCAGCCAAAAATAGCAAGAAATGTATTACCAAAACGGGAGTGAAAAAAGCGTATTTTACGCTGAAAGCCACTGTGGTATTGCTTTACATGGAATAAGATTTGAAATTTATGTAAAATTCCTGTTTTGAAACTTGTTAAAATGTGTAAACAATCAATACAGTGTTAATTACTATGCGATTATTTATATTTATCTTTACAGTAAGTTGTATCCTAACAACGATCTCTCTCTTTTTAAGACCAAACAAATTCCCATCTAAGTATTGTTATTGTCTGTCAATTCTTTATTGAATTGTAAAAGCAAATTGTTTAAAATCTAATTTAAAAATGAAGAGAATTGACAAGGAATTTGTACTATCTGATAGTAGTGTAAATTGTTATGGCTTCAGGCTACTTACTCAAGGATACATAATAGAAGAATTTAAAAAAAATCCCATTGGCTACTATATGCATGGACGGGAAGGCGGCATTTTGCTTAAATGGGATAATGTACAAATTAGAGGAGACAAAATAGTAGGGTATCCCAACATTAACCCATCACACCCACGTGCTAATCAAACCATAGATGAAATTAATAACGGCTATTTAAATGCAGCTTCTGTGGGACATATTGTTGTGATTGAAAGTGATGATAGCCCCGCATTAAAACTGCCGGGGCAAACCTTACCCACAATAACAAAATGGTTTAACAGGGAATGTTCTATTGTTGATATACCCGGTAATTCAAATGCACTTGCTCTTTTTAATGTAAAGGGAGATATTGTTGATCTTAATTTATTTGCGAAAACATCTAATGTTCGATTATCTGCAAATGAACCGGAAGATAATTTGGATATTGACCAAATGCTTAATGCAGCAGTAAAGAGTAAGGATATTACCGCTGAACAGGCAAAGCTGCTTAAAGAGAATTATCAAAATGATGCCCGAAAACTTAATTCATTATTGAAAGAGTTCGCCCAAATGCGTATAGACTATCTCATGTCTTTAACCTGGCAGGAACTTGATAAAGAAGCTTTGTTAGATGAACTAAAAGAGAAATATTTACAAGGGTTTCAACAAAAATTTTACTTAGCATTTGGCAAAGAGCATAACAGCGCAATTAATATAAAGAAAAATAAAAATGTTATTGATGATGAAATAGAAAGGCTGGCTGAGTTTGTTATAAAAAATGGGGATGAAACTGCTGAAATGGTTGGGCTGTGGAAAGATAATTTTAAAGCTAATCCTGAAAAGCTAAAAAAAATATTGGAAGAGGCTCCTCAGAAAAGAATTGATTATTTGATGTCTCTAACATGGAGGGAACTTGATAAAGGGAATTTATTAGAAGAGTTAAAAAGAAAATATCTGCAAGGATTTAAAGAAAAATACAGAGATCAATTCAGTGTAGAGTATAACGACAAAAAATGATAACCAATAATTTAAAAAACAGAAAATGAGCGTACTAATAAAATTTGATAAAGAAAGGTATTTAACCGACAAGGCCGCATTTGAAAGCTTTGTTCCTGCTATACAAGAGGTAGTAGATACTTTTAATGCTATGCCTTTGCAACCACTAAATGCTAAAGAGTTTGAAAGGCTTTTTAACGCACCTGGCGAATTGGTTTTTGATAAAATGTGTGAAGGAAAGCCGGTATCAATAGCCGGTATGGAGGTTAATAAAATAAAGGCTATGGAAATACTAAATATGCCTGTAGGTTATAATGAATTTAAACAAAAAATTGACCAGGTAATCATTTCTCTTGGTGATAATCATTTTCATATTAGCAATATCAACCCTGCAGGCGTAGGCAGGTTTTATCAATTAAATGAAAGTGGGAAAGTTATTTTACATCCCGATAAAGATGCAGAGCTCCAAAGAATACATAAGAAATATGCAACTTCGGAAAGGGCAAAAAAAATACTCGAATTTGTAAACTTCATTATTGATAAAAGTAAAGAACCCGGCCTTGAGCAAATAATAAAAACCAATCCAGACGGTGTATGGAATATTTTAAAAGGAACTATCGGCATTGATAAAGATGGAAAATTATATGTAAAAACAGATGGTGTTTTGAGATACAATTCAGATACTCATTTTGTCGCTTTTTAACGTTCATTATAATTATTAATAACTGCCCAATGCTTTCAATCTTAATACCTGGTAATATCCAAATGGACATAGAGAATTACGAGCCTCTTTTTGACTTAGTTTATTATCATTCAAGTGATGAAATAGGAAATATTTTAAAACAGGTTTTAACTCAATTACATAAAGCCAAAACAATTGTAATTGAAGACAAGAACTTGCGTTTATTATCCAACCTTAGTGAAGCCTTTATTAAAATGCAAGAAACTCCGATAATGTTATTGATTGAAGAGGGTGATTGATTGAGCAAATTAAGTTTTACCGAAACCAGCTTTTGAATATGTTTAGAATTACCGCAAATATCAGAGTAAAAATATGGAATGAAAGGACAGGAGATTATCTAAAAACAGTTTTAAAATTTCCTGCAAGCTCAATAAAATGGAATGTTGGTATTGATAATTATTTTGATACGGCATCATTTATAATTCCTGCAATGTGCAGAATGAAGACATCAGGGGAACAATACAATAATATACAAGCCCAATACATAGAAGAAACAGTACTTGGAGGAAGGAAAGAAGCTGAGGAAAAAAATAAAAACTCAACACTTATAAAATCAACTAAGGTTTTTAAACAAGGTGATAAGGTTGAAATATATGCCGGGTATGACGGTAAAAATGACCTGCAGTTCAAAGGGTTTATCAGTAGGATTAATTTTACTATTCCTGTAGAAATAATGTGTGAAGGATATGCTTATCAGCTTCGGACTAAAATCATTAACAAAAGCTTTCCTAATACAACCATAAAGGAACTTCTTTATTATTTAATTGCCGATACCGGAATTCAGCTCAGTGATAAATGCCCCGAACGGATTGATTTTAGAGCTCACCAGTTCAAAAATAAAACTGGCCTGCAGGTATTAGATTATCTAAAAGAGGAATATGGCCTGACTGTCTTTTTTCAATATCATTTTTTATATGTTGGATGGCGTGCCACCTATAAAGGAGAAATTGTAAAGCACCGATTGAATTGGAATGTCATAGAAAGTAAAGAATTATTGTTTAATACCTATACAGGGTCAACAGTAAATTTTGTATATAAAAGTCGTTTCGCTTCAGGAGCAATTAAAAAAATAAGAGCAAATAATATAATAAATCATGGTGAAGTTAAGGAAGTGCAAACAGTAATACAATCTGACAGTGATATGCAATTATCAGTAAATGACAGGCAATTAAAAGAAGACCAAAAAGGTTATACAGGTAAGATCACTGGATTTTTAAAGCCTTTTGTAAGACCAGGAATGACAACTGAGATAATAGATAAAAAGTATTCTGAAAGGAATGGGAGATATTTTATAGAGAGCGTAGAAGGCAGCGTAAGCGATAAAGGCGGGCGCCAAACTATAGGAGTATCTTTTGCCTTATCAGCACCGAAAAGCATTAAAAAAAGTAATTAAATTTTAGAAAGCATTTTTGAAAACATTAGAATTGATTTTTTGAAAAGCCAAAATTATAGTCCTGCTATGGGCAAAGGTTGTAGAGGGTCAAAAAAAATATTTTCGGATTTATTTGAAACTCCATTTCAAAAACACAAAAAAGGCCGCAGTAAAAAACTTTATATTCTTCGCAATGAATGTTTGTTAGACAGATATATATATTACGGTCACCTTAGCGGAAAGAGGTACGATTTAATTTTAAAAATATTATCTAATGATTTCTTTCTAAGTGAAAGTACAATAGCTGATCTTCTTAATTGTAATTATGAAAAATTGAGTTCATTAAAAAAATCTTACCAGGCGCTTTCGCAAATAGCAATTAAAAAAAAACTTAAGAGCAAATGGCCTCATTTATCATGGGAGGTTACACTAAACAATATTGCATAATAAAAAGCTCTAAGCCCTCGGTAAAGCGTAGTACGCAGTCCAGAATCCTACAGCAATACAAAGATAATAATTCAATCCTTTTATTTTATCTTGCACCCTGAATTGCCGTTAAATACTGTACCAGACTGTTTCCGGTAACGAGGGTTAGCGGCAATTCTATTCTGAATTTAATTTATAGTGTCGTACGGGACAAATGCCCCCTGGTTGCCTACCGTATTTTAATAAAAGGCAACAAAACTTCCATTGTACTTTTTAATTTACTATCAATGTCACGTAAACATCGTGAATGGAAAAATCTAATTTTCATTCTACAAGCATTGTGTGCTCTCTTTCAATTTGTGTATTGGATTGTAAACCTTTTAAAAATGTTGTAGTTTAAACAGCTTTTAAAATCAGTTCAGCAAGCTTCTAAAAGCTTGCTTTTTTTATCTTTGTATTTAAACAATGGACTTCATTTCTATTGAGTTTGAAAATCCCGACATCAGGTGTTTAATAAACTACAGGAGTAGCTTATTTATATACTCATTCTTGAATACAATTAGAAACTTAACCGGGGCTAAACCTACAGCATGTTTAAATATGCGTGTTTACAGGGATTTTAATATTTTAAGAGTAAGTAATTCATATAGTTAGAAGTGAGATTATTTTAATAATTTAGAAGTAAGTAATTTAATAAATTGTTTTACGGGTCATACACATAAAAAAACCTATATACAGATTTTTCTGAAGATGCCATAAATGAAGTTAAGAATTCAGCATATCATAATGAAGTACAAAGTCTGAAAAAATAAACACTGTTTCTTCGGACTTTGTACTTAACTTTTGTTTCAATTAACTGAATATCCTGTCATGAGAACGCTTTTCATCCCATTCCGGAGTAGGAGCAAAATAACTTTTATCAGAAGCATGAAGATGCTGTTTAACAATCTCATCATTTAATTCAATTCCCAAACCTGGTGCTGTGAGCGGAAGGTTGGCAAACCCTTTTGTTATTAATTTTCTTCCATCAGTTGTTTTCACCAGGCTTTCCCACCATGGCAGATCTATGGAATGATGTTCCAATGCTAAAAAGTTTTGTGTAGCTGCAGCGCAATGAACATTTGCCATAAATGAAACAGGAGTGCCAGCCTGGTGCATAGCCATTGCTATTCCATGTTCTTCAGCATAGTCACCAATTCTTTTCGTCTCTAACAATCCTCCGGATGAAGCAAGATCAGGGTGAACGATATCAACTGCATGAATATCAATAAGAGGCTTAAAGTTTTTCAGAAGATAAATATCTTCCCCTGTAAGGCAAGGAGTTTCAAGAGCATCTGACATCATCTTCCACTGGTCAGTCAATTCCCATGAAACAATATCTTCCAGCCATGCCAGCCTGTACTTTTCAACCGCTTTGCCGAGTCGTATTCCATTATTAAAATCAAAATGGCCATAATGATCCGTAGCAAGAGGAATGTCATATCCTAACATGCCTCTCACAGTGTCTACCAATTTAGCCAGCTCATCGAGACCTTTATCAGTGATCTGTATTTGTGTATAAGGATGCTGTGTATTTCCATAAGACATATAATTACTCTGATCACCCCATTGTGCTAAATTTCCCTGGGGATTCTGCCAAAATTTGTCATTTACCAATGTGCCGGGTATCCCTTTCAGTTCTCCAATACCTAAGTCCATTTTTAACCAGGTATATCCTTGTTCATTGATACGGTAATTCATTAATTTTTTTTGTTCTTCGGGAGATCCTGCTTCAGGAGTATCTGCATACATTCTTATTTTATCACGGTATCTTCCTCCTAACAATTGCCATGCAGGTACATTATAAGCCTTACCGCAAATATCCCAAAGGGCCATCTCTACTCCGCACACACCCCCAGCCTGGCGGCTTTGCCCCCCAAACTGCCTGATTGCTTTAAATATTTGTTCTACGTTGCAGGGATTTTGTCCCAGTATCCGGCTTTTTAACATGAGCGCATAACGTACGTCAGCGCCATCTCTTACTTCACCTAACCCATAAATACCCTGGTTAGTATCAATGCGAATTATAGAAGTACGGCCAAGAACAGTTGTTGTGGCATAACGCATATCTGTAATCTTTAAATCAGAAGGTGCTGAATAGCGTTTAACCTTTTGCGTGGTATTGGCAATTACCTCTTCGATTGTCGAAAACATAAAAGCACCGCCCAGGGTAATACCGCCTAAGGCAGATTTTTTTAGAAAAGAACGGCGGGGATTTTCTGGAATAGTCTCGTTTGCCGGGTGCTCAATATCTATTGGTTCCGGATCTTTAAGCCCAAGCTTTGACAGGAATTTTTGTGAAGGAGTCATGATTTGTTATTTTTTAAGTTTGATAATTAGGAGAGGAAAAGTTAATAATAATATATTTAGAGAATTAATAAATATCAGATAACCGGTTAGTGATATTTTATTTCATGTGCCATTTATAAACCTGCTCAAATTACTGTTTAAGTTGCATTTGCTGCAACCATGATTTTTCATTCATTAATTCATCTTTAAGTGATTCGTAAATACGTTCAAATTTCTCAAACTGCTTCATATAAATTCCATGATTCGTCAAATCAGGCTGGTAAGATGATAGTATCTCTTTTTTGGGATACGCTTCTATTTCCAATGCTTCCATACCAATCATAACGGCACCCAGAGCGGAACTTTCAACAGCGCCGGAAACCAATACTTTTATATTGCAAACATCTGCCAGCATTTGCAGCCATAAACTGCTTTGCACAAACCCGCCTGTGGCATAAATTTCAGTGATATCCCCTTTCTCCAATAGTATTTTAGCTATACTATACATGGCATAAATAATCCCTTCCATGCAAGCTCTTATTAAATGTGATTTTGTGTGATTAATATTTAAACCAAAATATATGCCTCTTGCATTTGAATTCCACACGGGGGCTCTTTCGCCTAAAATATATGGTATAAGGATGAGACCTTCACTTCCAGGGGCAATAGTTGCCGCTCTTTGAAAAAGCTCAGCATAAGTTTCTTTAGTTTCCAATAAATTATCCTTCAGCCATTCCAATACTACTGCTCCATTATTGCCAGGGCCTCCAATAATATAAAGATTGTCTTTGAGATGATAGCAAAAAGTGCGCATCTTAATATCTGTTTCCACTTTGTGTGTTACAATTCTGGCTGCTCCGCTTGTGCCAATAGATACAGCCATTGAATGGAGTTCAACTGCACCTGTACCTAAGTTAGCAAGAGCACCGTCACTGCCTCCGATTATTAAAGGTGTGCCGGTAGAAATAAGAAAGCGGGAGCCGTTGGAAGAAGGGGCTGGTTTAAATGGAAGCTGATATTTTACAGATACTACCTTTGATAAAAAAGTTGGTGTAATGTCGAGGAAGCTTAGAATATCCTGATCCCATGCCAAGTTTTTAATGTTGAATAAGCCAGTGCCGGAGGCAACGGATGTATCTATTATATATTTACCAAATAACCGGTAAAAGATATATTCTTTAATGCCAATAAACTTATAAGTGTTTTTAAAAATCGTGGGTTCATTTTCTTTTAGCCAGATCAATTTGCAAAGTGGCGACATAGCATGAGCAGGCACGCCGGTATTATGATAAAAAGACCTTCCTGATTCACTATGTTTGAATCGTTCGGCAATTTCTGTAGCCCTGTTATCAGCCCATATAATGCATTGAGTAAGAGGCCGGCCATTTTTATCCATAGCTATAAAACCATGCATAGCAGAGCTAAAGGCAATAAACTTTGGAGACACATTTTTAAAAGAAGAAATAACATGGTTGCTGCTTAGTATTGCAGCATTAAGTACTTCATCCGGATCTTGCTCACTCCAGCTTGGCCGTGGATGATACATTTTGTAAGGACAGGAATTGGAAGCAATAACCTCTCCTGTTATAGAGAAAGCAACTGCTTTCGCAGATGTTGTTCCTATATCAACACCTAAATAATATACCATTGCGTCAAAGTTTTATTTACTGTCATGTTTGAATAACTTACAAGGTTTGATTGTTTATACCTGCGTCTGTCAAAAATTTATTTTTCGAAAAATTCGGGGAAACTAAATTAGTAATTAACTGTGCAACAAAAGAGACTGTTTCATTAAGCTAAAACCTTTTTTTAAACAAGTCAGGTATTTCTATCACTAAGTATTTCGTGTAACTACCCGCTAATTATGAGAATTTTACCCTGGCAGTTTCCTCATTCACGTTTTATACAGTAAAAACTCTTAGCCAATAATAGAGCAGTAACGCTCTGTTATAAGAGTATGCGTATTCTATCTTTGCTCTCAGAAGTTGGTTGATGTTGATCGAACATTAATCCTAAATATCTAAATATCCAATTGAAAAACAAATATCCATGTTTCTAAAAACCAAATTAATCCAATATCAGTCAACTTCTTTTTTTCAATGTCCCGTTTTAAAATCCGAATCCAAATCAAATGAAAACTGTCTGTTAGTTCGATGATGCCTAATCCAGCTATGTATTAACAGAGAATGCCCATGAAAAACTATCATCAAAAACTATCCATTGTGAAACAAAAAATTTACCAAGCCAACTAAGATTTCTGGTAATAAAGTTTATCAGAATTAGTTAAAGATTGTGTTATTAGTTTTTGAAAAAAACTTCTGCAGAAATGCAGAAGTTTTTTATTATGGGGGCATAGTTGAAGTATGTATGCAGCATATTCCCGGAATTTATCATCTCATTTATAGAGTTTCTTTATTTGAAGGCATTGCATTCAATATAAAGATAGCCGTAAAAACGAAGGTGCTTCTTAGCTGCTGTGAGCATTACCAAATTTTGAATACAACATCTAAACTCTGAGGGGGCAATCTGTGTTTATTTGGGAAAGAGAATACCTCTGTAGGTTATTTATATTATGGAGAAGATCTTAGTTGTAATGTTGCTTTAGCTTCTTATGTAAATTCCTGTGAACCTGCATCAGCTACTAAATACTCCCGCTTATGAGAAAAATCTACCTGCTTTTTATTTTGCTGCTTCCGTTCATTTTATTGGGGCAAGTAAGTCTAAAGAATATTCGTCAAAAAAGTTACCAGCTATTGGCATTTAAGGTGTCTGCCTTAGATGTTGAAAAATATTTGAAGCAAGATAGTATTCCCATAGATAAATTTCTCAATCAAATACCATCTCATACTTTTCATCATGATTCAGTTGAAACAGACTTGTTACCTAATGGTCACTATATACTTATCAGCATTAATGGAAGTGATGTTGAAGCAAATATGATCGGCGTATCAGATCTTATAGTTTACCCTGTTAATAACCGATATAATATCGAGCTTGATATAAGAACACAGGGTGGAGTTTTTGTTGCGGATGCAAAGGTTTGGGTAAATAATAAAGAGGCTAAATATAATGCATCAGCAAAGACTTATGAGCTAAGGCAAAAAAAGGTAATATCGGGGCTGGTTAAAGTATTTACATTGAATGATACAACTTTTATTAACCTGGAAGCGGAAGATAATTATACGGTACCTATATGGAAACAACGATGGAAAAATTTTAAGGTCACAACAACCGGCAGGGTAATTAATTATTTACCAAAGGGTATCATTTCCCTTTTAAAAAAACAACGTCGGCATAAACCCAACAATACCAGAGCTGCAGGATATATTCTTTTTAACCAGCCAAAATATAAGTTAACTGATACAGTTAAACTGAAAGCTTATATAGTAGACAGCAAATGGAAGCGATACCAAAAAAAGGCAAATGTTTTTCTTGAATACAGAGCCAAAGAAAAATGGATCGACCAATTATTAACTACCCTGGCTCCTGTTTCACCTGGTTCATTTGTTTATTCATTTCCGTTACATGATACTTTACCTTCTGACACCAGGTACAGTATTATTTTTAAAACCATGGATGGTAAAAGGATAATTAGTAAGCCGTTCTCAACCGAAGACTATTTGCTTGATGAAATTGGAAGCTACCAGTTTCATACAAAAAGTGATAGTTACTATTTGAATGATACCATGCAATTTTACGCAATTGCAAAAGATGCCAATGGGCTTTCACTGCTTGATGGAAATGCTACACTAATATTAACTACAAATTCAATTAATGAGTTTTATAAAGATAGTATCCGGGTTGCTGATACTTTGTTCATAAAGGAAAAGCCTTTAGTAACAGAGGGTGAAACAACATTTTCTTTTGCGACAAATGAACTCCCCGAGGGGCAACTTTCAATAAAAGCAAGCATGATTTTTAAGAATAGCAATAATGAATTGCATGAAGAAACCGAAAATGTAATTTATTCCCCCGCATCAAAAAAGTTAGTAGTTACATCCCATGCAGATAGTGTATTTGCAACCTACATAGTTAATGGAAAACCTGTGCAGGCGGAGGGTATTGTTAATGCATCAGGAGTAGATATTGACCGAAGTAGTAAAGTAAGTTTTCCGGTAAAGCTTAAAGTTGATCCTTTAGCTGATGAATATGAATTTAACCTAATTAAAGGCAGAGATACTTTAGCAGAAAAAATTGACATAGAACGTAACTATTCTATTACTCTTTCCAGAGTTAGCAGGCAGGATACACTTGGCTTTATATTGAACAACCCGTATAAAATTCCGGTAACCTATAAAGTGCATAACGGTAATGCCATAGTTTATAGCGGCAAAGATGACCGGCAGAATATAACGTGGGAAATGGTTACTAAGAACAAACGTAAAATGTACACGGTCATCTGGCAATATACCTGGACTGGTGAGCAAATAGAAAGACGTGAAAACATTGCCTTATTGTATAAACTTCTACAAGTTAAAGTAAATAATGAAGGCACTGTATTTCCAGGGCAAAGGGATACTGTCACTATCGAAGTAAAGGATTATAAAAACCGTCCTGCCGAAGGTGTAAATCTTGCGGCTGTGGCTTATAACAGCCAGTTTAAAAATGATATTGAAGTCAGAGAGCCACCTTACCTTGTTAAGTATAAACATAAGCCGCTTATTACCAGAGACAGGCATGAAACTGATGATCCGTATATTATTAAAAGTTATAAGCTCGGAGATCACCAGGGATGGATTAAACGAATGGGAGTTGATACTATGCAATTTTATAAAATTTTATTTCCAAAATCTTACCCTTATGATATTGTTACACCTATGAGTGACTTTATTCCTCAATTAAGTATTCATGTTGTAAAAAAAGGACAACCACAGGAAATTTACCTGCTTTATGTAAACAGGCAACTTGTATATTTCAATGGAGTGACAGATAAAATGAAGTATGCTTTTCAAACAATTCAAGGCTATACTCAAATTGGATTAAGATTATTTGATAAATATATACAGGTAGATAGTTTATATATACAACCTTTTTACAAACATGATATCGTCATTGACCTTGATTCGTTACCAGCTTTCTCCACTGTAACCGAAACACCAAATTATTGGACAGCACAAGAAAGGAGTATAATCGAGAATAGCATTTGGCAGTTAGATAATGCTTCCAGAACCAATGATGGTTTTATCTGGCAATACAATCGTGTGGCAAAATTGGGTGGTCATTCCAGGCATCTTGTGGGGCCATTTAATAGATTAGACAGTCTTCATTATTATGCTCAGGGAGATTTTGATCTTCATTTCATTTTTGAACCGGGTTATGAGTATAATTTATCGAAGCAGATTTCAAGATTAGAAAAGCAAACAATTTTTCCCGCTAATAAACCTAAAATTATGCTTGCTAAAGTCTCTTCGTCTTCTTTTAATTTAGGAGATACTATGGTAACACCTCCAAGTATTAATTATGGTTTCGCTTCTAATGCATTTATTAAGACCTCAACTTTTTTAACTTACAACCCCTACAATCAAAAATCCGGCACTGGTAAATTGCAATTTATCCTTGCAAAAGATACCTTGCTGAAATATGTTGTGCTGTATAATAAAGACACCTCATTTACAAATATTGTGTTGGATGAACACACACACATCATTAAAAATATCAGACCAGGAAGATATAGCCTGTTACTGGTTAACAAACAATTTGAAACAGCAGAAATAAGAGATCTCCAAATCAATAGTGATCAAACATTGTGTTTTAATGCTTCATCGTATGCTTATGAGAAAGACAATGCTTTAATTCAGGAAATGATAGAGAAAAGTATGGCAAAGCCACCGGTGGCAGTTAAAACAGGCAATATTAAAATTGAAGTAAGGAAAACTAGTGCGCCAATTCCTGAATACCCGGTTGGAAGCATCTCTATCCAGGGAAAAGTAATTGACGCAAAAGGGAAAAAAGGAATTCCGTATGCCACTATAATGATACAAGGAACAACAAAAACAATATCTGCCAATTCTGAGGGAAGCTTTGTAATTTATAACCTTAAGGAAGGAAAATATACACTTTTAATTCTCTCCGTAGGCTACGTTGAAAAAGAAACAAGCATCATAGTAAAAAGTGGTGAACCTGTAAATGTAGATATACGTTTAAACATATCAGAACAGGCCTTGATGGAAGTGGTAGTTACTGGTTATGGGACTTCAAGAAAGCTGATGACCGGAAGTATTACAAACATTCTGGGACAAGAATTATCAGCCGGATTTTTACAGGGAAAAGCGCCAGGAGTTTCAATTTCGGGAGAGCCAGGACTTGGGCAACATATTAATATCAGGGGTATTGCAAGTGTTTCAGGAGATAATCAACCTATATATGTTGTGGATGGAATAGTATACAATGAAATGCCGCCAAACATTAAACCGGATATGATTCAAAGTGTTGAAGTATTAAAAGATGCCGCAGCTACTGCTATATATGGTGCCAGAGGTGCTAATGGAGTAGTTATAATTACAACAGGTTCTAAAGCACTTCGCAATAAATTTAGTGACAATGCTATTTGGCAGCCAGAATTATTTACAAACTCTGAGGGAAAAGTTTCTTTTGAAGTTGTTTATCCCGATAACATTACCGGCTGGGAGTTGTATGTTCTGGCAATGGATAAAAAAAGAAGAATGGGTAAAGGCATAAGTTTTACAAAGGCTTATAAACCTTTAATGGCACAGATAAATACTCCTCAATTTCTAATAATTAATGACAGTGTTCAGTTTATTGGTAAAGCATTAAATCATACATCTGACAATTATTCAATACAAACGAAACTATCGCTCAATGGCAATCTTCTTTATTCTAAAGACACGTTTTTAGCCGGAAACCAATCGTATGTGTCACCTCTGTCTATAACAACAGCAAGCACAGATACTTTAAATGCATCTTTTACTTTGCGCACCACAACAGGGTTTAACGATGGCGAAGAAAAAAGAATTCCTGTATTAAAAAAAGGATCAGAAGAAGTAAATGGTCTATTCGCCATTCTGCAAAAAGATACAACTTTCAATTTCATGCCAGTCCCTAATAGTGAACCGGTAGAAGTATATGCACACAATAACACACTTGATATTCTTTTGATCGAGCTTGACCGTTTAAAAAAGTATCCTTACTACTGTATGGAGCAAATAGCCTCAAAATTAAAGGGACTTTTGATGGAACAACAGATCAGGGAAATGATGAAACAGCCTTTTACCAATGGTAAAGACATAATCATCCTCAAAAAGAAACTACAGGATAATCAATTATTTGATGGAGGATGGAGCTGGTGGGAAAAAGGAAAAGGAGATCTGAACATTACTGCATATATAATCGAAGCTTTAATTGCACTTAGAAAAGATCCTCTTGTCGAAACAAACATTAGAAATGGCTTATTGTTTTTGCAGAATCAATTGCCTTATGCAAAAAGAGATGAGTTGTTGCAAATACTTTCCTGTATGTCAATGGCTAATCACGCTATTGATTATAAAACATATTTAGATAAATTAAATTACGATTCCCTTACACAACACCAGCAATGGCAATGGGTAAACATAAGCCAGCAACAGAAGCTTGATTACAGTAAACAATTGCAACAGCTAATAACTAAACAAACTAAAACAATAACAGGCGGTGTACATTGGGGAACAGAAAATTACCACTGGTATAGTAACACAATTGCAACCACTGTATTAGCCTACTCAGTTTTGGAGAAAGAAAAAACTTACCAGCATTTACTGCCACATATTATCCAATACTTTTTAGAACAAAGACGGATAGGGTTCTGGCGCAATACTGTTGAATCGGCTTCAATTACATCTGCTATACTCCCGTATATTTTGGAAACCAACAAAAACTTCAGTTCACCGGCAGCAATAGGGATTAATGGTGATACAAGCCTCACCATAAAGTCATTTCCATATTCAACCAGATTAACTGCAAAAAGTACAAGGCCGATAGTCATTAATAAAACAGGCGGGGGCATTACTTACCTCACACTTTATCAAAACTCATGGAATGAGCATCCAGAGGCTGTTACAGATAAGTTTGATATAACTACTTATTTTGAAAAGAACGGAAGTAAAGTGTTAGATATTCCCGCAGGAGAAAAAGTAAAAATGATGGTAAAGATAAATGTACTTAAAGATGCAGATTATGTTTTGATAGAAATTCCAATTCCGGCAGGTTGCAATTATGCCAACAAAAGGCAGGACAGTTGGATGCACAAAGAGTTCTATAAAAATAAGGTCGCGTTGTTTTCAGAAAGCTTACTAAAGGGGATGCATGAATTTGAAATTGAACTTGAAGCAAGATATAAAGGATCGTTCACCATTAATCCGGCCAAAGCTGAACTAATGTATTTCCCGGTTTTATTTGGAAGAAATAAAATGAGTAAAGTTAAGATTAGATAGAGGTGTGCTTAGACAACAAAAGAAAGAGGATTGAATCAGAAAGGGAAATGTATTTCTGCTTCGTTAAATCATTTACCTCATTACAATCGGGTGCATTCAAAATAATGTATTTATCCCTAACTGCAGCAACCCCGACAGGAACACGAACCGGAGTTGTCCATTCTATACGGCGGTTTTTGCCCCAAAGCCACTGGTAGGTCCTGGACTTTTTGTATTCAGTTCCCGCAGATATAGTAATATAAGCCGAAGAATCATGCAAAGGATTTTGTGCAATACATGCTGCTGTTATAAAAATGATTAGTACTAAAGGGCTTAAGCTTTTTATATAAATCATAGATCAGTACAAAAATAGAAAAGAGACTCTCAAAATTCTTTTTTGAAATTAATGCTCACATGTTTAAAAGATATTAGATAAACATTCCTAAGTTTTACATTAATGAAATGCAGATCTTTATAAGGTATATCATAATAATATCCATTTATTATTTAATAAGAGTACAATTACTATAATAGAAATACTAACCATAGTATTTTTACAGAATAAGGCAAGTATATATACTCTATTTACTTTAATTAGTTTGAGCAGATTTTCTTCCTAAGTCAGTCCAGGCAAAGATTATACATCAAAAACGGTATTCAGCAAACAAATCACCCCTTGTTTCAGCCCTTATTAGAAAATATCTTTACTATACAAAATAATCTGACTAAGAATACAACTTAAAAGTGTTTAAAGTTTTAATAAATAAGTGAAATAATTTGGTATTGATAATACCTAAACTCGGTTTTTCATAGGATATTGGATTTTAAGCGGGGGTGAATTTTTATTCGGCCCCTTTTTATATTCTTATAACCTTGTCACTTATTATAATCATAAGATTTTTCTGAGCTGAAGTTTTAGATCTTTCCGGTGACGGAAAGGCATAGCTCCCTTTCTCATCGTCATATTCTTTTTAAAAGATGCATAAGGAATGCCTGGATGGAAAGGAGATAGTTTGTATTTAGTCAACCCTCAAAAAGTCATTTTTAATTTTGGGCAATAAATTTCCAATAAGCATTTATAAAAATATTTATAAATAAGTAACCAACGTCTGATTGCCTCTGTACGCCAGAGGTTGATTCGTC
>JBDSAQ010000437.1:0-7288 GCA_039922095.1 Ginsengibacter sp.
TTTATGCTGCTCCGGCATGGAAATGTAATAGCTGAGGGTTGGTGGAAACCCTTTGAACCAGAGTTTAAACACACTTTATATTCTCTCTCAAAAAGTTTTACCAGTACTGCAATAGGCCTGCTGGTAAAAGAAGAGAAATTAAAAATAGATACTCCTTTGACCTCTTTCTTCCCCGATGATGCTCCTGCAATGCCAGATGAAAACCTAAAGAAAATGACAGTAAAGCACCTCCTGACAATGAACACCGGTCATGATGAAGATACAATGCCAAAACTTAGTGCTTCAAATAAACCCTGGACTAAAACTTTTTTGGAACAACCCGTAAAGTTTGAACCGGGAACTCATTTTCTTTATAATACGGGAGCAACTTATATGCTCGGCGCTATTGTAGATAAAATAACCGGGGAAACGCTGGAAAAATATTTAACTCCACGCTTATTTCAACCATTAGATATTAACGGATATGATTGGGAAACTTCTCCCGAGGGATTAAATACGGCAGGTTATGGTTTAAGAGTAAAAACCGAAGACATTGCAAAATTCGGACAGATGTATTTGCAAAAAGGAAAATGGAATGGCAAAGAAATTTTAACGGAAAGCTGGGTTAACGAAGCCACCAGTTATCAAACAAAATCGCAGGAAGGCAATGGGGATTGGGCGCAGGGATATGGGTATCAATTCTGGCGCTGCAAGCCGGGCTTTTATCGGGGTGATGGGGCTTTTGGCCAATACTGTATTGTAATGCCTGATCAGGATGCAGTATTAGCGATTACCAGTGAAAGCTGGGATATGCAAAAATCAATGAACATTGTTTGGGATAATTTGCTGCCTGCCCTCAAGCCTGGAGTAGCAGATGAAAATAAAGATGACCAGGCAGAGCTGAAAAATGATTTGGAAAATTTAATTCTTCCATTAACAAAAGGCTCAACTGAGTCACCTATGTCTGCAGTGTATGATAATAAAATATTCAAACTCGATAAAAATGATTTTGGAGCCGAACAAATCCAATTTAATTTTTCCAGTGATAGCTGCGCTTTGACAACTACGATAGCAGGAAAAAGAACTACCATTAAATTCGGTTGGGAGAACTGGTTGTTGAATAAAGAGAGCCAGCCATATATATTCCCTGTTGCAGGTCGCATTCACATGTCTTCCAAAATAGCAGGAAGTGCAGCCTGGCCCAACGACAATACACTTCAACTAAATGCCAGGTTTGTTGAAGCTATGCATGGAGATAAGATCACCTGCACCTTTGGGGGTGATAATGTATCTGTTTCGTTTATGAACAGCGTGGCTGAGAACACAAAAAATAATCCTGAAAAAAGAAAAGCAATAACAGGTACGATTTAGTTTATGAAAATCAGTCTTGTGTTGAGGATTGGTTGAACGTTTAAATTATTTCTTTTAATTTCTCCACAACAACATCTGCTTCTTCTTTTGTATTGTGTTTACAAAAAGAAAAGCGGACTGTAACCTGATCAGGATTGTTGTTGATGGCTTGGATAACATGACTGCCGGCATCAGCCCCGGAGGTACAGGCACTGCCTCCGCTCGCACATATATTATTAATATCAAGATTGAAAAGCAACATTTCTGACCGCTCTGATTTCGGAAAGCTTGCGCTTAAAACAGTATACAAACTTTTGCCAAGCGGATCGCCATTAAAAAAAACTCCCGGTATATTTTTCTTAAGCTCATCCATCATATACAATTTTATATTGCTGATGCAGGCACTGTCTTTATTGTAGTTGTTTGTAGCAAGCTCAAGCGCCTTTGCAAAGCCTACAATGCCATACAGATTTTCTGTGCCTGCCCGCATATTTCGTTCCTGCCCACCTCCATTCACAAAGGGTTTAATTTTTACATTCTCATTTATGTACAATAAGCCTGCTCCTTTAGGCCCATGAAATTTATGTGCGGAACCAGTAATAAAATGAACAGGGGTATTTCGCAAATCAAAACTATAATGACCAACTGTTTGTACTGTATCAGAGTGAAAAATTGCATTATACTTTTTACATAAATTGCCTATACCATGCAGGTCTGAGATATTCCCTATTTCGTTATTAGCATGCATTAGTGTAACCAGGCATTTTTTATCAGAGACTTCTAATAGCTGTTGCAGATCCTCAATGTCTATATGGCCATCGGGGAGGAGCTTTACAAAACTTACTTCTGCATGGCCTGCAGATGAAAGTTTTTCAACGGTATGTAATGTAGCGTGATGCTCAATGGGGGAGGTGATTATATGTTTACATTCCAGATCTCTGATTGATGCAACAATAGCAGTGTTGCTGCTTTCAGTGCCTCCGCTGGTAAAAAATATTTCCGCAGGATGAGCATTCAATATTTTTGCAACTGATTTTCTCGAGCTTTCAATGGCCATTCTTGTTTCTCTTCCATAAGAATAAATAGAAGAAGGATTGCCGAATTTGCTGGTAAGATATGGCATCATTGCTTCCAGCACTTCAGGATCAAGTGAAGTTGTTGCGGCATTATCAAAATAGATAATACTCCTATCCTCTAAAGAACCCCTATCCCCTAAAGGGGTATAAGAAGAATGGAGAGAATTGATTGTATCCTGTTTTAAATCGTTTTCCATTTTTAAATCAGATTAAATCTTTGAGGCCCTTAAAAAATATGGGCATTACCCCCTTTTAGGGGGCAAGGGGGAGATTTACATTACTTCACTAATATCTTTCATTAGCTTACGGGCAATATTTTGAGCAGTAGTTTCAAAATTGCTTTCAGAATATATCCTTATGATCCTCTCTGTATTACTGGTTCTTAAATGCACCCAATCATTATCAAATTCTATTTTTAATCCATCTTCTGTATTAATAGGATTGTTCTTATACTTCTCTTCTATTTTTTTAAAAATATCTTTTACATTGATATTATCTTCTAAAGCAATTTTATTTTTAGAGATAAAATAATCAGGATAATTGCCACGTAACTGCTTAGTACTTTTTTTTGAATTTGCAAGATGAGTTAAAAAAAGTCCAATGCCAATTAAAGCATCTCTGCCATAATGAAAATCAGGGATTATAATTCCACCATTGCCCTCTCCACCTATCACTGCATTAACCTCCTTCATTTTTGCAACAACATTTACCTCGCCAACTGCTGAAGGGAAATATTCACCGTCATGATTTTTTGTTATATCCTTTAAGGCTTTGGTAGATGACATATTGCTGACTGTATTACCCTTTCTTTTACTTAAAATGTAATCTGCAATAGCTACCAGGGTATATTCTTCTCCAAACATACTTCCATCTTCGCAAACAAAGCAAAGCCTGTCCACATCAGGGTCTACAGCTATACCTAAATCAGCATTATGCCTTTTAACTTCGCTGCTAAGTTCGGTTAAGTGCTCAGGCAAAGGCTCAGGATTGTGGGCAAATTTGCCATTTATCTCTTCATTCAGCAGGGTAATTTCTTTTACGCCCAATGCCTTTAATAAGGCGGGGATATATATAGAACCGCTGCTGTTTATTACATCAACAACAATTTTAAATTTTCTTTTTTTTATAGCAGGAATATCCACTAATTCGTATTCAGTTACAGCATCAATATGCTTTTGCAGGTAATCATCTTTTATGTATGAGCCTAATTTATCAACCACAGCAAAACTGAAGTTTTCACTTTCGGCGAGGCGCAAAATAATTTCTCCTTCATTTGCATCAATAAACTCGCCACTGCTATTTAATAATTTTAGGGCATTCCATTCTTTCGAATTATGACTTGCCGTTAATATTATTCCGCCCGCTGCATGTTCATTTATAACTGCGATTTCAACAGTTGGTGTAGTAGTTATGCCAAGATCGATAACATTAAATCCCAAAGCAATTAAGGTGTTAGCGGCAAGGTTGCTTACCATTTCCCCGCTTATACGTCCATCACGCCCTATAATGATCTTTTTGTTACCATCTTTTTCTGTAAGGCGGCTTCCATAAGCTGCAGTAAACTTAACTATATCTAATGGAGAGAGGTTTTCTCCGGGCTTTCCTCCGATTGTTCCCCTGATACCGGAGATGCTTTTTATCAATGCCACTTTTCTTATGATTTAGAGAAGCAAATGTAAATAAAAACGATTTAAGGAAAATATGATTGAAGGGCAGCTTTAAATTAATGTTCAGGCAAATAACATGCTTACATATAATAAAGCAAATTTTTAAAAGCCACACCAATATCAGAAGATATAATATTCCCGGTTACATTTGCATAAATAAGATGAGCTATGTTGGCAAAAACCTGGTTTAAAGAGTGGTTCAATTCGCCTTATTATCATAAGCTGTATTTTCAAAGAGATGAGGCTGAAGCTGCTTTATTTATTAATAAACTAACCGATCATTTAAAAGCTGCACCTGGTTCACGAATGCTTGATGTTGCATGTGGTAAGGGAAGGCATTCAATACAACTTTCCTCTAAGGGTTTTGAAGTAACAGGAATTGATTTGGCAGAAGATAATATAATGGAAGCTAAAAACCATGAGACGGACAACCTGCAATTTTTTCTTCATGATATGAGACTCCCTTTTTGGATAAATTATTTTGACTTTGCGTTTAATTTTTTTACCAGTTTTGGATATTTTAAAACAAGAAGGGAGCATGATAACAGTGTAAGAACTATTGCCCAGGCATTAAAGCCAAATGGTCATTTTGTATTGGATTATCTTAATGTACATTACGCTGAGGATCATCTTGTGCATAAATCAAATATTGCTATTGATGAGATAAATTATTACATAACCAAGTGGTTTGATGAAACTCATTTTTATAAAAAAATTATTGTGGAAGATGATAATCTTGATGAGCCTTTGGAGTATACAGAGCAGGTTAACAAGTTTAACCTGGGCGACTTTACAGATATGTTCGCATACCAGGGATTACAAATACAGGAGGTTTACGGAGACTACTCTTTTAACAGCTATGATTTAAAAAACTCTCCCCGCCTTATTATGATTGCTGAAAAGATTAAAATTTAATTGTGAATGGTGAATGGGCAATTGTGAAATTACAGGCATGCACAAAAATTGACCATTGACCATTGACGTTTAACACTATTCACCTTTACCATGTTTCTTATTATTTAGCATCATCCATTTTGAAGTTTCATAAATAGCGGAAGTAAGTGCAAAAAGTGACCGCTTTACTGAATCTTTTTGCACTGCAGATAAATTAAATGTATCCGCAGTAACCGGTGCAAGATCCTCCACATCGGAAAGGATATTTTTAGAGTAGTAATATTTGTCAGTTACTACACCAATATTTCCCTCATCATGATGAATAATAAAAGCGGCATTAAATTTATTTTTTGTATGTAAAATATCTCTGCCTAAGGTGGTATTAACATATGGCTGATGAATAATGCCACCGATTGTTGGCAATACATCAATTTGAGAAACAACTTCTTTCCTAAGCTGTGGCTTTAATAAACCGGGAGCGTAAAATAATAGGGGAACATGCTCTGCACTTAACCTTGCAGATGTCCATACAAGCGGATACATTTCTGTGGCATTTCCCTCCAGGCCATGATCGCCTATAAAAACAAAAATAGTGTTGTTGAAATATGATTGCTGCCGTGAGGCTTCTATAAATTTTTTAAAACAATAATCAGTATAACAAAATGATTGAAATTCTGCTAAAGATTCAAAGCCATATTTTTTTATTGTGTCTGACGGAAAAACTCTTTTTTCAAAATCTTTGTCTTCTTCAGGAATGGTGAACGGACGATGATTATCGGATGTTTGAATAATGGCAAAAAATGGAGTAGACTGCTTCTTCAATTCATCATTGGCTTCCAGAAAAAGGTTTTTATCACTAATGCCCCATACATTTAATTGCGGAGATTTATAAGAGCCCTCCTGGAAAATTTTTACACCATCAATATTTTTTATCAATCCTGTAAAATTATTAAAACTGCTGCTGCCTCCCAGAAAGTACAATTTGGAATAATCTTTAAAACTATTAATAATAGTATGCTGGTTAATAGCCTGTGGATTGCGGGTGGCAAATTTTGATAACTCAACATCAGGTATCCCTGTTATTAAAGCAAATATTCCACGTGCTGTACCAAAGGTTGCACTAAAGCATCTTTCAAAAAAAATTCCTTCGCTGGTTAATTTATTAAAGTACGGGGTGCTGTTTAATGGATTACCACTCATACTGCTTTTATACATGCTAAAGCTCTCACCAACTACTAAAACCACGTTAGGCCTTGTTTTTATTGAGTTGGTATCCGGCGCTATAATACGTTCGTATTTTGCTGAGATTCTATTTGTGCTATCTAAACCTAAAAATCCGGCCATTAACGGAAAATCTTTTTCCGGCATTTTGCCCTTTGATAAAGGAGTGCGTAAGCTGAGAGTAGAAAAAAAATTTTGGAGTGGGTTTAATGCCAGGTAAGATTTAAAATTATCATTAAATTTAAATGCCTGGCCCCATTTTAACGGAGTAATAGAAAAAATTCCATAAACGCTCCATGCAAGGAAAATAATAGTGCATGCATGCCATCTCCTGTAGTAAATGGTATTCTTTTGATGTCTGTTTTTTTTTAAAGTAGTACTATGAATTTTTTTAAAGAGTTTTACCAGGAGGCCTGCGGAAAGCATCAGGCCCAAAAAAATCCATACTATCGGATAAGTTTGCCAGATCATTTTATATGATATCTTAAAATCTTCAGAAAAATTTAATACACTGGCATTTATTCTTGTATGATTATAACTGAAGGTTGCGAAATCAGCTCCAAAAAACAGCAAAACAATAAATGTAGAAATACCGAGATAGTATGCCCACAGGTTTTTAGTTATTCGTGAATAAAATGGTGAAAGTTTATGATACACCGATAAAACTCCGATTGGCAAAAGGATAAAGGCTATCCATTTAACGTCGTATTGAAAGCCTAATAAAAATGAAGGCAGCAAAGAGATGAAATGAATATCTATGGGGCCCAGAAGAATAAAAGTAACTATCCGGAAGGAAGTAAAAATAATGAAATAGATTAGCCAGATTTTAAACATCCATTGCAGAATAACAGGAACTGTTTTGGGGATATTAAATTTATAAATCATTAAAACGAATAAAAATAATCAATGAAGATAAATATTTGGCACCCCGTTTAATCTTAAAACTTCAAAATAAATATAATTGAGAAATGAATTAAGTTCAATGTTTATTTTTGATAGTTCCCCTTGCTGACATCCGATATAGTTCACTTCATAGGCTGATAGCGTATAGATCAAACCCACCACAACTGCACTTTATTTACAATTCAGCAATAGCAATGA
>JBDSAQ010000438.1:0-21002 GCA_039922095.1 Ginsengibacter sp.
TTAATTTTTTCTTAACAAGCCTATAGGAAAAGGTCGCTATAAAGTTTTCCTCCGGGTACTACCGAATAGCCGGACAAATCTGTAAGTCCTGAAAGTGTAAGCACTTCTTCATCAATGAAAGTATTTCCGGTGCATATGGCAGAAGCTCTGCACAAGATATTATAAGCAGCGTCAGCAACAATTTGAGGATGCCGGCTCATTTTGATGAGGGTATCACCGCCTAATAAATTTTTAATTGCTGCAGTGGCAATAGTAGTTTTTGGCCATAGAGAATTTGAAGCTATTCTATAATCTTTTAATTCTTCAGCAAGGCCAAGTGCAATCATCGTCATGTTGTATTTTGCCATTGTATAAGCAACGTGACTACCAAGCCATTTGGGCATAAGGTTGATAGGGGGAGAGAGTGTTAGTATATGAGGATTGCCGGAGCTTTTTAAGTAAGGAATACAAGCCTTACTAACAAAAAAAGTACCTCTCACATTTATATCATGCATCAGGTCAAAGTACTTCGGCTCCGTCTGTTCAATTTTAGTAAGAGAAATTGCGGAAGCATTATTTATAAGAATGTCAATCCCCCCAAAAGTTTCAACTGCTTTTAAAACTGCGGCATTAATTTGATCCTCATATCGTATATCACATTGTACAGCCAGGCCCTTTCCACCAGCCTGATCCATTTCCTTCGCAGCAGAAAAAATGGTACCGCCAAGTTTTGGATTTTCATCCAATGATTTGGCCGCTACTATAATATTTGCACCTTCTTTTGCCAATCGCAATCCTATAGCTTTACCAATGCCACGGGAAGCACCGGTAATGAAAACTGTTTTGTTTTGAAAACTCATAATAGTTTGTTTTTAAAAATGAAATTGAACTGCTACATTAATAATTTAAATGAATAATAAAAAATGCTGATTATAACTTCTAAAAATGCTGTGATAATTAGCCTTCATTTTCTTAATGTACACGCAAAGAAACTATAAGATCAAGTATTGAATAAAATTAAATTCATTTAACGAACAATACGATCTGCAATAACATACCTGCTGAGAATCAGGCTTAAATCCAGCCTGAGATAAAAATAGTATTATCGAGACTGAGGAACTATTCTGTAAACTTTGACTCTCAAAAGTAAAATATAAAAAACAAAAAGGCTACCCCTTTAAGGATAGCCAAATAATATTACTAATAGAGTGAAGCCGATTTTACATAGCAGGCAGTTAACTACAACCTTTCATTATGTTGGGTGATATCCAGCCCAAGTTCCTCGGCCTCAACAGATACACGCATCGGATGTATTAAATCTACAATTTTAAATAATATGAACCCTACAATGAGAGAATAGGCCACAACAATCACGCATCCTAATACCTGGTGCCCAAAGAACTCCACACCTCCGTAAAAAAGACCATCATTGCCGACAGGGTTGATTTTTTTACTGGCAAATATTCCGGGGAAATGGAAGAAGAACGGGCATCAAATTCTTTAAAAGAAACTTACAGCAAATTGGTTACCTTGTTCTTTGTTATCATAAATGCACCAAGAAATTCTGCTTACCTTACCCTCAAATGCTTTTTGCTTATCAGTTATTTTTACAGAAAAATCGGAGAACTTATAATCGGAGAAATGAGACTGTTATGAGATCGCGGAAGATGGTCCTTAACTGATGAGAATCAAAACCTCATAACCATAGGGGAATTAAAGTCTAATAAAGGAATAAACCAGCAATGATAAAAAGTCAGGCGTTTGCTTGTTGCTTGCGTTTATCTTTTCTCTGCATAAACCAGGCTAAACCACCGATCCATCCAAAAGACACAGCCACTACTTTTATTACTTCAAGTAGAGCCGGGCTTATAGAATGTTGAAACTGCGTCAGCTCTAAGTTTAAAAATATTGTTATTAAATAAACTATCATTTTCTATTATTAAAGCGTAAAGATTATATAAATAATCTATTAAAACAAGCGTCCGGACTGCGTTTGGGCATTTTGATATGGCTCTAAAGTATATAACATTAAATCGTATATGTATAAAATTTCCTATTTGTATTCTTTTTTAAATGTCTTATGTAAAAAAGTTTACGATTATAAACCAATGCTTAAAAAAAGAAGATACTATCGCTGCTTTTTCAATAAATTTCTTAAAAAAAGAAGAGAAGGAAAATTGTATAAAAAAAATAAAAAAAAATTATTTTAACAAATAAAGGGGAGTCAAAAAGCAAACAAGTGCTAAAGATTCATTTATCCCATTTTATAAAAAAGAGCCATCCATAGAAATGGACGGCTGATCGATTGCTTGCTATATGAAAAGAATGTATAAAAATCAGTTCAAAAAAAATACAGAAATTCTTTTACTCCTCATCTATACCCGGCTCGGTCTTATAAAAAAAATCCCATATTGCTTTTATCAATAATTCCTAAATTCTTACTTACAATTTTTCGAAATGTTGTGAAATATCTAATCCGGCCTCTTCTTCTTCAGGCGTAACACGTAAAGGAACAATCATATCAACTACCTTAAACAAAATGAAGCCCATTATAGTAGCAAATAAAACTACGATAATGCAACCAAGTACCTGGTGCAGGAAAAATTCTGTACCTCCATAAAATAGTCCATCATTACCGGCAGGATTTATTTTTTTACTGGCGAAGATGCCTGTACAAATCATACCCACAATACCACCTATACCGTGGCAGGGAAACACGTCAAGTGTATCATCAACAGTTGTTTTACCCTTCCAGTATACAGCAATATTAGAACAGATCGCGGCAATAAAACCAATGAAAATACTTTGCGGCACTCCAACATATCCTGACGCAGGTGTAATAGCCACTAATCCTACTACAGCACCAATACAAAAACCAAGAGATGAAGGTTTTCTTCCACGAAGAGCATCAAAAAATATCCATGAGAGGCCAGCGGCAGCTGATGCAGTATTAGTATTTGCAAATGCGTTTGTGGCAAGACTATTGGCAGCAAGCGCTGAGCCCGCATTAAATCCGAACCAGCCAAACCACAAAAGCCCCGTCCCTAATAAAACATACGGAATACGTGCCGGTTTTACTTCTTCATGAGCTATATGAACTCTTCTTCTTTTCAAAAAAATTGCCCCAGCCAAAGCTGCACAACCAGCCGATATATGTACTACAGTTCCACCCGCAAAATCAATTACGCCCATTTTTGCAAGAAATCCTTCAGGATGCCAGTTCCAGTGAGCGATGGGAGAATAAATAAACAGACTGAATAATATCATAAACAAAACGTAAGCCTTAAAACTGATGCGTTCAGCGGTTGCACCTACTACCAGTGCAGGTGTGATGATAGCAAATTTCATTTGAAATAAAGCAAATAATAATATTGGAATAGTAGGTGCTAAAGGCCAGGGTTCATGAGCGTTGATCCCCTTCATCATGAAAAAAGTTGAGGGATCTCCAATAAAGCCATTAATTGATTTTCCAAAAGCTAAACTAAACCCACAGATCACCCACATAACACTAATAACCCCCGTAGCTATAAAGCTTTGCAGCATTGTAGAAAGAACATTCTTTTTACCAACCATTCCTCCATAAAAAAAAGACAGCCCCGGTGTCATTAGCAATACCAATGCAGATGAAATTAACATCCAGGATATATCTGCAAAATTGTAAACTTTAGATCCATCAAAATCTGCAAATAAAGGAACAAAGAGGCCTATGAAAGAAAAAAGAGCCAATAAGATAAACGGAATAACAGTAGTGATTTTAGTCATAAAAAAAATAATTTTGAATAAAAGATCTATACATTTTTGTGAATGATGATTTCAATTTTCATTTAAAATTATTGATTCAATCCTGTTAGTATAACCTTTCTAATACAATCATTGGGTACGGAAATTCTTAGTAATTATCGAATGATAACAGAGGGAGAGGCTTGCAATACGGAAGTTGTAATCAAAAATTACAGGAGATTCATCCTAACGAAATCTCCGGTGAAATTACTGGTTCACTTACTGAATCGAAACTTTTTTTTGTTATTACCTTTTTATTAATAATGGCAAAGTATAACCCGCTAATGACCATTGATAAAACAAGGCTTGCTAAAATAGAAATTTCAGCTATATCCCTATAGCTTTCACCTGTAAATGCAAGAGCGGTTGTAAAGATTGACATAGTAAAGCCGATACCTGCAAGAGAACCTATGCCAAACAATTGTTTTAAATTAGTATGTGCCGGGAGCTTTGCAATTTTTAA
The DNA here is from genome assembly GCA_039922095.1 of Ginsengibacter sp. Classification (GTDB taxonomy): domain Bacteria; phylum Bacteroidota; class Bacteroidia; order Chitinophagales; family Chitinophagaceae; genus Ginsengibacter. Next base: position 4,223 of record JBDSAQ010000438.1, read on the forward strand.
TACTATCATTAAAGCGCTAAAAAGAAAAATGCCAACTGGCTTGCCAATAACTAACCCGCTCATAATTCCCATGCTAATCGGGCTTTTTAACGAACCGATTATATCCGAAGGAATTAAAATGGCTGTATTAGCTAAAGCAAAGAGAGGTAAAATGATAAAATTTACAGTTTTATGAATTGTATTTTCCAGTTTAGGCAATGAATTTACAGGCATAGCAAATGCTACCAACACTCCGCTAATACTTGCCTCTATACCTGAATTAAACATCATAAACCATAAGAGCAGCGATAAGGCTAACTGTATTATGCCAGGTTTAATCTTCCGGTAGTTACAAAGCCAAAGCAATGCATACACAACTGATGCTCCTAATAAAAATATCCATTTTATAACGCTTCCATAAAAAAGTGCAATTACAATTATAGCGCCCAGATCATCAATGATTGCAAGAGCCATTAAAAATATCTTAAGCCCCACAGGAACCCGCTTTCCAAATAATGAGGCTATGCCAATAGAAAAGGCAATATCTGTGGCTGTGGGTATTCCCCACCCGTGAACAAATCCTGAATTAATATTGAAAGCGATGAAAATTAAAGCCGGCACTATCATCCCACCAAGGGCTGCTCCAAAAGGCAAAATGGCTTTTTTAAAAGTAGAGAGTTCCCCGTTCATTAATTCCCTTTTTATTTCCATACCGGCAAATAAAAAAAAGATTGCCATTAAAAAATCATTTATCCAATTTAAACCTGAATGTGGAAGATTAAGGGGGAAACCATAATGAATTTCGTTATTCCATATAGACCTGTACCATTCGCCGTTTATAGTGTTTGATAATATCAAGGAAACGGCAGTACAAAAAAGCAAAAGAACACCTGTTGATCTGCTATCAGTAATAAAAAATCTTAAAGGATTTATTGCTTTTTTAATAATCGCCTTCATGCCTGTTCTTTAATTAAAATATTTATAAAGAAAACAGGTTGACTTTGTAGTCAACCTGTTCTTATAAGAATGACTAATCTACATATCCATGAACACCCATTTCAGGTATATCAAGACCGGCTTCCTGGTCTGCATCACTTGATCTGAGTCCGATAGTTTTTTTACATATTTTAAAGAAGATATACATAACCGGAAATACAAAAACAATACATGTAATGCCACCTATTAATTCAGCAAAGAACTGGCTAGCATCGCCGTAAAATAAACCAGTGACTCCTTTTCCGGCTACACCTAAATATTCAGTTGCACCTACGCCATTCCAGCCAGCACCATAAGAACCATCTGCAAACAATCCTAATGAAAGCACTCCCCAAAATCCATTTACACCATGAACAGCAACAGCTCCAACAGGATCGTCAATTTTTAATTTCCTGTCAATGAAGAAATATGCCCATATAACCAAAACGCCTGAGATTGCGCCAATGATAACAGCAGAAGTTGCAGTTACAAAAGCGCATGGAGCTGTGATTGCTACAAGGCCCGCAAGCATACCGTTAGCCGACATCCCAGGATCCCATTTTCCATCTTTAATTTTCATATAAAGGGCGGCTATAAAAGCACCACTTGCGCTGGCGAGCATTGTATTTACAGCAACAACAGAAATACGAAGGTCAGTACCTGCCAAAGTTGAACCCGGATTAAAACCAAACCATCCAAAAGCCAATATAAAACATCCCAGTAATGCCATAGGAATGTTATGACCTGGTATTGTATTTACTGTACCATCTTTACCATATTTTCCGACCCTGGGCCCGATCACAATTGCTCCTGCCAAAGCCGCAACGCCGCCTACCATGTGTACTACAGAAGACCCGGCAAAATCCACATGTCCATGGCCTAAATGAAACATATTGCCTAATTGAGATAACCATCCGCCACCCCAAACCCAGTTTCCGAAAATTGGATATACAAACATGGATATGAAAAATCCATAAATCACAAAGGATTTAAATTTCCATCTTTCGGCCATTGATCCTGTAGGAATTGTTGCCGTAGTATCCATGAATACCATCTGGAATAAAAACAAGGCAAATATTCCCACGTCATAAACCTTGCTGTTTAGAAAATAACCTGCATTTCCCCACAGGCCAAAATCATGGCCGAATAAATGAATCGAGAATTCACTACTGACCACACCTGCTGATCCGCCCAAAGCGCCTACATTAAGAGCTCCACCAAACATGAATGCGAAACCGCAAATCCAAAAACCCAATAACCCAATTACATAAATTAAAAAGTTCATTGTCATAGTGTGGGCCACGTTCTTTTTTTGTGTAAACCCGGTTTCAACTAATGCAAAGCCAGCTTGCATAAACATTACAAGAAAACCGGCAAGTAATGTCCACACGATATTTATTGAAATTTTATTGTGACCGGCTTGCGCACCTACTTCATCTAATGTTGGTTTGCCTGCAGCAGCTGCAGTTACATCATTGATGGTACCGGTATTTGCACCAGACGGATCTTGTGCAAAAGATGGAATTGCAATTGCAATAAAAAGAGCAATGATTAATAATGCTAAAATTTTAGGGGAAGCTTTTTGAAAACTTCGGAAACCTTTTGTAAGATTAAATTGTCGCATGGTTAAGTTTTGATTTTGTTAAAGAAATCATTAGGGCTAAGAATTTAAAAATGATAAGTGGCCGCAAGTATTCCGGTAACTGTACTTTTACTTGCTGTTCCATCATTCTTTCCAAAAATTGGCATTTTGCCGGAATCCAATCTCAATTCAGGAATAATAGTAAGATTTCCAATTTTGAAATTTGGCGAAAGTGTTATATCAAATATGCTGGTATAGGGGGCATAAATAGCAACAGCTTTTTTGTTGTCAAAATATTCAGCCCGTAGTGTAATACCAAAAGCACTTGTAGGGTCAAGGTTGAAATATAATGCAGAACCCCACCAACTATTGCTTGATGTTGAAGGTGTTTTTGCAGATTGCACAGTACCATTATACCCAATACTAAATTTATCAGTAACTACCCCTATAAGAACCAAATCAAATTGAGTAGTGCTTCCTGAATCAGCATAGGATCCCTGATAATTAAGGTATGCTTTAAGTTTATCATTACTGGTAGCTGTGCTAAACTGGCCTATAAGATATTTACTTGACGATGTTGTGGAAACAAGATCAGTTGTATTAGCAACACCCAACATTAATGCACTTTTTTTACCTAACCCAATATCTGCTTTTAAACCAGTATGCGAAAAAGGTCCATAGGAGAACATATAATCCATACTATAATTTCGATTTAAATAAGCATCTACTAATTCATAACCAACATGAGTTGCCCATTTACCCATGGTTAATTTAAATTTGTCTGAAACTGCGTAGCTTAAATATGCCTGCTTAATAGCAAATAAAGAGGGGTTATCAGGATTCCCGTAAGAAAATTCCTCTGCCCTTTTACCAAAGCCGAGGTCAATTGTGGCACTTGCTTTTCCAAAGCTGTGATCAGCTTTGATACTGGCCATGCCTAATTCAAATGAATTATGAGAATTAGTAAAACTTGTAAAATTATTAGTATTAGTTATTAAACTCCCACCGACAGGAGAAAGATCATCGAAGTTAAAGCGGTAATAAGCATCAATGGAACCGGTTATTGTTGGGCCGGGTTTAACCTCCTCAGGAGGAGTTGATTCCATTTGCTTTGAAGAATCCGTTTGTGCAAAAGTTGAAAAATTAAATGTAGCAATTACAAAGATTGTTGTGCAAATTTTTCTTAACATTGTTTTCGTTTTAAGATTAAAAATAGAAAGGGTGCGGCTAATTAACTTTTCTCAGAAGTTAATAAACTCGGCTGCACCCTTTTCTTCTGGTGTCATGTGACCATTACTTTTTACCAATAGTGTACCCTGTAAATATTTTTCATTATGTTGTGAAGCATCTAATCCAAGCTCTTCATCCGCTGTACTTACTCTCATAGGTAATACAAAATTTATAAATTTAAATATCAGGTATGACATGATAAAGCTATATGGCACAACAATGGCCAACGCTTTCAACTGGGTAAATAAAAAGGCAGGATTGCCATAAAATAAACCATCATTACCTGCGCTGTTAACGTTTTTTGTTGCAAAAAAACCGGTCATTAAAATTCCAACCATTCCTCCAATACCATGGCAGGGGAATACATCAAGTGTATCATCTAATCTTGATTTGGATCTGTAATAAACAGCAATATTTGAGATGAGGGCAGCAACCGCACCAATGAAAATACTTTGAGGAATAGCAACATAACCAGCTGCAGGTGTAATTGCCACGAGCCCCACCACTGCGCCAATACAAAAGCCAAGCACAGATGGCTTTTTACCTTTCAACACATCAAAAAACATCCATGATAATCCTGCCGCGGCTGCAGCAGTATTTGTTGTAGCAAAAGCTGAGACAGATAAAGCATTGGCACCTAATGCAGAGCCAGCGTTAAATCCAAACCAGCCAAACCAGAGTAAGCCTGTACCAATTAATACATAAGGAATATTTGCAGGCGGGATTTCTTTATTATCAATATGAACCTTTCTGCGTTTTAATACTAAAGCACCCGCTAATGCAGCACAGCCTGCTGAAATATGTACCACAGTTCCTCCGGCGAAATCCAATACACCCATTTTAAATAAAAATCCTTCAGGATGCCATGTCCAGTGTGCTATTGGAGCATAAACCAAAAGGCTGAACAGGGCAATGAATAATATATAAGATGTAAACCGAATTCTTTCAGCTACTGCACCTACTACCAGGCTTGGAGTAATTATAGCAAACATTAATTGAAAAAGAGCAAATAATAATAGCGGAATAGAAGGTCCCAAACTCCAGGGTGCCCCTGAAACTACTCCCTTAAAAAATAAGTGAGTCATAGGGTTTCCTATAAACCCCCCGATTGACTCGCCAAAACAAAGGCTGTATCCCACTACTACCCACAGAACGCTAACGATTCCTGCAGCAACAAAGCTTTTCATCATTGTTGAAAGAACATTTTTGCGATGAACCATGCCTCCGTAAAAAAAAGCCAAACCTGGAGTCATTAAAAATACTAATGCTGTAGCTACAATAATCCATGCAATATCTGCTGTACTATATTTACCAGCATCATTAAAACTTACTACAGAAGGGATAAATATTGCCCCAATTGCTATAGCCATCAAAATCATAAATGGCAAAGCTTGATTTAATTTTACTCTCATAAGTATTTTTTTAGTTTAGTAATTTTACTCTCTATTTAGTAATAATCCCAAACTTATTAATTTGTAACCATTTTTGGTTCATTTTATACATATATTTTTAAAATTAATATTATATAATTTATTTATAACTTACTTATTATCAAATTAATACACCTAAATTTATAATTTGCTAACATTTTCTATGTGGATAAAATAATAGATATAAAAATATTATATGCTTACTTCAGGAACAAAAAAAACTCCTCCGGGAGTTTATAAATTACGCAAAGTGCTTAACTCTGAATATTACGGTCTTTGGATTCTAATGCTGAAAAACCCATTAAATATTCATCAACATTGCGTGCACACTCTCTTCCTTCGCTAATTGCCCATACAACAAGCGATTGGCCACGCCTCATATCACCTGCAGTAAATATTTTAGCCATATTTGTTTGATAATTAATTTCAGTAGCTTTTACATTACCCCTTTCATCTGTTTCAATTCCTGCGAGATTTATTAAACCTTCGTGTTGAGGATGCACAAACCCCATTGCTAATAAAGCGAGCTCGCACTTAATAGTTCTCTCACTACCCGGAACTTCAACAAAATGAGCAGCTATTCCGTAGTCATTAACTTTCCATTCCAGATCAACAGTTACTAATCTCTTAAGATTTCCATTTTCATCTCCCAGAAATTTCTTTGTTGAAATAGCCCAGTGGCGCTCCGCACCTTCCTCATGTGAAGATGAGGTTTTCAGCGTCATAGGATAAGTTGGCCAGGGCATGTGAATGGTTCTTTCTGCAGGGGGTTTGCCTAACAATTCAAATTGAGTAACAGAAGCCGCACGCTGCCTGTTAGCAGTACCAACACAGTCACTACCGGTATCTCCACCTCCAATTACAATTACATTTTTCCCCAAAGCCGAAATACTTTCTTCGCTTACTTTTTTATTTGCGTTTCTTTTATTCTGCTGAGTTAAAAAATCCATAGCAAAATGAATCCCTTTTAAATCCCTTCCTTCTATTGCCAGATTTCTGGGAATGGTGGAACCACCTGCTAATACAATGGCCTGATATTCCCGCAACAGATCATTAATATTTATATTTACGCCAACATTGGAATTACATTTAAAAATGACTCCCTCTTCTTCCATTAATTCAATCCTTCTGTCAATAACCCATTTTTCTAATTTAAAGTCGGGAATACCATACCGAAGAAGTCCTCCCGGTTCATCATCTCTTTCAAAAACAGTAACTAAATGCCCGGCATAATTTAATTGTGCAGCCGCTGCTAAACCTGCCGGACCAGAACCTATTATGGCTATTTTTTTACCACTGCGGATATGCGGAATTTTTGGTTGTATATAACCTTTATCAAAAGCAATTTCTACTATATGCTTTTCAATTTCTTCAATAGTAATAGCAGGCTGATTAATACCAAGTACACAACTGCTTTCGCAAGGGGCAGGACAAATTCTCCCGGTAAATTCCGGAAAGTTGTTAGTGGAATTTAAAATATCATATGCCTCTTTCCAATTTCTTCGATATACTGCATCGTTAAATTCAGGGATTATGTTTCCAAGGGGGCATCCGTGATGGCAAAAAGGGATACCACAATCCATACACCTTCCGGCCTGTTGATTTAATTTTTCATCGGTATATCTCTCAATAAATTCATTATAGTCATTTATGCGTTCCTCCACAGGCCGCTTCCCTGGCAATTCTCTTGTGTACTGTAAAAACCCTGTTATATTACCCATAATCTTATCTATAAACCTTTTATAGTAAACACTTAATTTTGAAATTTATCTGCGATCCTTAAAGATAACCTGAAACTGAATGATGAAGTAAGTGATAACACGTGGCTATAATCTCACGTTAAAAATTATTTTTCTCAATCTTAATCTTTTCTACCTTATTGGATATATGTTGAGCTAAGGCATTTTTATACTCCTTTGGAAATACTTTCGCAAAATTTCTCAGCTGGTTCTCAAAATCATTTAATACAAAATTTGCTATAGAACTTTTAGTATGATGGTAATGCTTACTTATAAGATTATGCAATAGTATTATATCATCTTCCTGTAATGGGTCATTAAGATCAACCATTTCTTTATTACACAAAACTTCAAACTTATTATTCACATCATATACGTAAGCAAGTCCACCGCTCATTCCTGCTGCAAAGTTTCTTCCTGTTTCCCCAAGTATAATAATATTTCCTCCCGTCATATATTCGCATCCATGATCTCCAATACCTTCTACAACTATGTTTGCACCTGAATTTCTTACAGCGAACCTTTCTCCTGCTTTTCCTCTTATAAAAGCCTCGCCTGATGTTGCTCCATAAAAAGCAACATTGCCAATTATAATATTTTCTTCAGGTATAAATCGGGATTTTCTGGAAGGATAAATAATAAGATTCGCCCCACTTAATCCTTTACCAAAATAATCATTTGAATCTCCTTCTATTTCAAGCGTAACACCCTTTGTATTAAACGCACCAAAACTTTGGCCGGCAGTACCGGTAAATTTAAAATGAATATAATTTTCCGGCAGGCCTTCGGCTTTATAAAGTTTGGAAATTTCGTTAGACAGAATTGTTCCGGTAGTTCTATCTGTATTTTTTATGGCAAATTCTGCATATACTTTTTCCTTTTTATCAAGAGCCGGCTGTGCAGCAATTAATAATTTCCAATCCAATACATCTTCCAGGCCATGGTCCTGTTCCTCTGATTTATAAAGCCTGGTATGAATTGATGCAGGCTGCTTATATAGAACAGAGGATATATCGAGTTTACTGTATTTCCAATGATTGATATTTTCCTTTTTCTCCAGGTAATCGGACTGACCAACCATTTCGTTAATAGTTTTAAACCCAAGTTCAGCCATAATTTCTCTTAACTCTTCAGTTAAGAATTTAAATAAATTTACTACGTGTTCCGCCTCACCTGTAAAGCGACTGCGAAGTTCTGAATCCTGTGTTGCCACTCCCACAGGGCATGTATTTAAATGACATTTACGCATCATAATACAGCCTTCTACAATCAATGCTGCTGTAGCAACACCCCATTCTTCTGCGCCTAATAAAGTTGCTATGGCTATATCTCTGCCTGTTTTTAACTGGCCATCTGTTTGTACTACTACCCTGCTACGCAATTTATTTTTTACAAGTGTTTGGTGCGTTTCCGCTAGACCCAATTCCCATGGCAGACCGGCATGTTTGATAGAACTAATGGGGGATGCACCCGTGCCACCATCGTGGCCGGAAATAAGTATCACATCTGCTTTTGCTTTGGCAACGCCGGCTGCAATTGTACCAACACCTGCTTTTGATACAAGCTTTACATTTATTCTTGCCTTTCTGTTTGAATTTTTCAGATCGAAAATTAACTGGGCAAGGTCTTCAATAGAATAAATATCATGATGAGGCGGCGGGGATATTAAACCAACCCCCGGAGTTGAATGCCTTGTTTTGGCAATCCACTCATCAACTTTATGGCCTGGCAATTGTCCCCCTTCGCCGGGCTTTGCGCCTTGTGCCATTTTAATTTGTAATTCATCTGCTTCAGTTAAATATAAGCTTGTAACGCCAAACCTTGCAGAGGCAACCTGCTTAATAGAAGAACGCATAGAGTCACCATTAGGTAATTTTTCATAGCGTATCTCATCTTCCCCACCTTCACCTGTATTACTTTTGCCGCCAAGGCGATTCATAGCAATAGCCAGTGTAGTATGGGCTTCCCACGAAATGGAACCAAAGCTCATAGCACCAGTTGCAAAACGCTTATAGATATTTTCAGCAGGCTCAACCTCATCAATTGAGATAGAGGGCCGGTTATGCTTAAACTGAAATAAGCTTCTCAAAGTACATGCCTTCTCACTTTGCCCATCTATCAGTTTTGAATATTTTTTAAATGTATTATAATCATTCATCCGGGTTGAATATTGCAACAAATGAATGGTTTGCGGATTAAAAAGATGAAATTCCCCTTTGCGTTTCCATTGATAAATTCCTCCGACAGTTAACCTGTCCACAGGTATTTCTTTTTTACTAAAGGCAAAATAATGTTTGGCTAATATTTCCCTGGCTATTTCATCTAACCCCATTCCTTCAATTCTTGAAACCGCACCGGTAAAGTATTTATTTACTACCGTTTTATTTAAGCCGATGATCTCAAATATTTGTGCACCCTGGTATGATTGTAAAGTAGAGATGCCCATTTTAGAAAATACTTTCAGCAATCCATCATTTACTGCTTTCGTATAATTCTTTCTCAGGTAATCTACATCCAGATCCGTTTCCAGTTTGCCGGTATGTTTCATATCATAGATAGAAGACAATGCCAAATATGGATTTATAGCAGTAGCACCAAAGCCAAGCAAACATGCAAAATGATGTACTTCCCAAACATCGCCGGCTTCAACTACAAGACCTACCTGGCCACGTAATCCTTTTTTGATAAGATGATGGTGTACTGCCGCGGTGGCCAATAAAGAAGGTATTGGAGCATGATCAGAATCAATGGCCCTGTCTGATAAAATTAATACTTCAAAGCCATCCTGTGCAGCATCTACAGCATAACGGCATAAGCGATCTAATCCTTTCTGCAAAGAACCTGGTTTACCATCTGCCATGAAATAAGTCTGTAATGTATGTGCCTGAAATATACCCGTATCAATGCTCCTGATTTTTTCTAACTCATGGTTGGAAAGCACTGGATGTTTTAAAGCAACACTATGGCAGGATAAGGGATCTTCCTCTAACAGGTTACGATTGTTACCTACAAATGTTGCCAGTGACATAACAAGTCTTTCACGGATAGGGTCAATTGGTGGGTTTGTTACCTGTGCAAAAAGCTGCTTGAAATAACTTGTTAAATGCTGAGGTTGATCGCTTAAAACAGCAAGCGGTACGTCAGTTGCCATTGAACCCAGCGGTTCCTTTCCGTCCAATGCCATTGGCGATATAATCACATCCAGATCTTCAGTTGTATAACCAAATGCTTTTTGATATTTAAACACCTGCTCATGTTCAAGATTGGTGAACAACACTCTTGGTTCTGGCAATTCTTCTAATCTTATTTTGTATTTATTTAGCCATTCGCTGTATGGGTTTTCAGAACAAATTTTTTGCTTTAATTCTTCATCACTGATAATTCTGCCTTCTTCGAGATCCACTACAAACATTTTACCGGGTTGTAATCTCCCTTTTTCCTTTATGAGTTTTGGATCAATTGGCAATACCCCTGTTTCAGAAGCCATAATAACCCGGTCATCAGTCGTAACACAATAACGTGAAGGTCTAAGGCCATTTCTATCTAAAGTAGCGCCTATTATTTTTCCATCAGTAAAAGAGATGGAGGCAGGGCCATCCCAAGGTTCCATAAAAGAAGCATGAAATTCATAGAACGATTTTTTTATAGGATCCATTAGTTCGTCCCCATCCCAGGCTTCCGGTATAAGCATCATCATAACATGGGGCAATGACCGGCCACACAATGTGAGCAACTCAATCATATTATCAAGAGATGCTGAATCTGATTGCCCTTCATCAACAACAGGCAACAGCATATCCATTTCCTGTTTAGTAAAAAATTTTGATACAAACCCTTTTTCGCTTGTACGCAGCCAGTTTAAATTTCCTTGCAACGTATTTATCTCACCATTGTGAGCTATGTAGCGAAAAGGTTGCGCTAATTTCCATGAAGGAAATGTATTGGTAGCAAAACGTGAATGAATTAATCCAAAAGCGCTTACTACCCTTTTATTGCTAAGGTCAGGGAAATAGGTACGCAATTGCAAACTGGTAAGCTGTCCTTTGTAGATTACGGTTTTGTATGATAATGATACTACATAAAAACCTACAGTGTCTTTTCTAACTGTACTTGCTACGGTTTGGGTTGCATAATTTCTTAATACAAATAATTTACGCTCAAAATCTTCAGGATTATTAATATGATCAGGGCTTGCTATAAAAACCTGTTCTATCTCAGGTTCTACTGACAATGCAGTAAAACCAACTCCTTGTGTATTTACAGGCACTTTACGATATCCTAATATTTCCAGACCAAGGTTTTCGGCAGACCGGTTAAATATATCCCTGCACTCTTCTCTTAACCTGATATCTTTTGGGAAAAATAAAACACCGACTCCATATTTACCATAAACAGGCAGATGAATATTCAGCCTGATGCATTCATCAAAAAAGAATTCGTGTGGGGTTTGCAATGTTATGCCTGCTCCATCACCGGAATTGTATTCACATCCGCATGCACCTCTATGCTCCATATTTTCAAGAATGGTTAATGCATCTGAAACAATCTGGTGGGATTTGTTGCTTTTAATGTTTGCCACAAAACCAATACCACAGGAATCGTGTTCAAAAGAGGGATCATATAATCCTTTAATTGCCATAGTTAGTTATCTTTTGCCTGGGATTAAGTATGTTTATTAATTTTTTAAAAAATTTTTACCCCGCTACCCTTATAGTTTTTTATCATAGAAAAAGATAGAATTATTTCAGGGATTGATAAGCAAAGCCGGGCTATTTTGAAATTATTTATAATATACTCTATAAAAAAATAAATTGTCTTCAGCTTTTACGATGGGCAACATACCTTATGCCTAACCAAAATCAGCATGGTAAATGGTTCTGTTACATTCCAATTACAATGCCCAACCGTCCCGCATGGTTTTTAATTGGTTAATCATACTTGCTCATATGCAATAATTATTCATTTTTTTTACCTTCCTTGCTTTGCGTTTATTAACTTGATCTTTGATAATAAACTCTTTACCATGATTTTCGTTAAGTTAACGTTTTCATTATGCATTTAACACCCAGAGAAACAGAAAAGTTATTGCTGTTCCTTGCAGGAGAATTAGCAGAAAAAAGAAAAGCAAGAGGATTGAAATTAAATTATCCTGAGGCAATTGCTTTAATCAGCAGCCGCCTGCAGGAAGCTGCAAGAGATGGAAAAACTGTTGCGGAGCTGATGCAGTATGGCGCAACAATTTTATCAAGAGCAGATGTGATGGAAGGTATTGCAGAAATGATACATGACATCCAGATAGAAGCAACTTTTCCTGATGGCACAAAGCTGGTAACTGTGCATGATCCTATAAGGTAGTACCCCCGGCCCCTAAAGGGGGGAAAAAATAATTAATAAGATAAATACCCCTTTAGGGAATGAGGGCAAAACAAAACTATGATACCCGGTGAATACATTTTAGCAGAAGGAAATATCCAATGTAATGTTGGCCGATCAACAATAAAGGTTGTTGTAGTAAATACAGGCGACAGGCCCGTTCAGATCGGATCGCACTTTCATTTTTTTGAAGTGAATAAGCAAATGCAATTTGACCGGGCAAAAGCTTTCGGTATGCGGCTCAATATTGCAGCAGCCACTGCAGTTCGCTTTGAGCCTGGTGAAGAAAAAGAAGTTGAACTGGTTGAGTTTGGAGGAAAAAAATCTGTTTATGGATTTAATAATCTTTCTAACGGTCCCGCTACAAACAAGGAAATAAAACAGCAGGCTCTTAAAAATTTATCAGTTCAAAATTTTAAAAACAAACCTGCATGAGTTTAGAAATTAACCGGATAAAATATGCCAACATGTATGGGCCAACAGCAGGCGATAAAATACGCCTGGGCGATACAGAATTATTTATTGAGATTGAAAAAGATTTTACTGTTTATGGTGATGAGGCCAAATTTGGCGGCGGCAAAACTATCCGGGATGGCATGGCCCAATCTGGAACCGCTTTGCGGGAAGAAGGCGTACTTGACTTTGTAATTACAAGTGTGATGATAATTGATCACTGGGGAATTGTAAAGGCCGATATAGGTGTTAAAGATGGAAAAATTGTTGGCATTGGTAAAGCCGGAAATCCTGATACAATGGATGGCATTAATCCGAACCTGATCATTGGCGCATCCACAGAAGTGCATGGCGGCGCAGGTTTGATAGCCACGGCTGGTGGCATTGACACACACATCCATTTTATTTGCCCACAATTAATTGACCATGCATTGTTCAGTGGCATTACTACGATGATAGGCGGCGGCACCGGGCCAGCTGATGGCACAAATGCAACAACGGTAACTCCAGGCGCATGGAACATTCAAAAAATGTTAGAGTCTGCAGATGCATTTCCAATGAACCTTGGTTTTTTTGGAAAAGGAAATTGTGCAACAACAGGGCCTCTTGAAGAACAAATAGAAGCAGGTGCCCTGGGTTTAAAAATTCATGAAGACTGGGGATCAACGCTATCCGTTATTGATGCGGCTTTGCAGGTTGCAGATAAATATGATGTGCAGGTTGCGATACATACTGACACATTAAATGAATCAGGATTTTTAGAAGATACGATCGCTGCAATTAATGGAAGAGTGATTCATACATTTCATACAGAAGGCGCTGGTGGCGGTCATGCGCCGGATATTATAAAGGCTGCTATGTATCCAAATGTTTTGCCATCCTCAACAAATCCTACACGTCCATACACAGTTAATACAATTGATGAGCATCTCGACATGCTGATGGTATGCCATCATTTGGATAAAGCAGTTCCTGAAGATGTGTCGTTTGCAGATTCACGCATTCGCCCTGAGACAATTGCTGGGGAAGATATTTTGCATGATATGGGAGTGTTCAGCATGATGAGTTCAGATTCCCAGGCAATGGGACGTGTTGCAGAAGTGATAACACGTACCTGGCAAACTGCAGATAAAATGAAAAAGCAAAGAGGCTTTTTACAAGAAGATAAAAACAATAAAAATGATAATTTCCGGGTGAAGAGATACATTGCAAAATACACAATTAACCCTGCAATCACTCATGGTATTTCAGAATATGTGGGTTCAATAGAAGCCGGAAAGCTTGCTGACATTGTATTGTGGAAGCCTTCAATGTTTGGCGCTAAGCCGGAGATGATGATTAAAGGCGGAATGATCATAGCCAGTAAAATGGGAGACCCTAATGCATCAATACCAACACCACAACCTGTTATTTATCGACACATGTTTGGCGCTTATGGTAAGGCATTATATAAAACGTGTATCACATTTGTTTCAAAATTATCAATTGAAAAAAAAGTAGTACAACAATATGGTTTGCAAAAAATAATTCTGCCCGTAAAAGATTGCAGGAATATTTCAAAGAAAGACCTGATACACAATGATGCCACTCCACAGATTGATGTGAACCCTGAAAATTATGAAGTAAAAGTAGAGGGAGAAGTTATAACATGTGAACCTGTAAGTGTTGTTCCATTGGCGCAGAGATATTTTTTATTTTGAAAGCTGGCTTGGGATGATATAATGATCTACTACTTTTTGTAAATTTGAATAAATGATAATTTTGTGCCTGAGCTCTTGAGATTTTTTGGAATAATTATTCGTATGTACATGGAAGTTGGAGTGGAACATAACACCTCACATTTTCATGCATATTATCAAGATGCCGTTGCTGTATTTGGTATTATGCCGGTAGAGTTATTGGCTGGAAGTTTTCCCCGAAGGCAACAACGATTTGTTGAAGCATGGGCCGAACTACACCAGGATGAGCTATTGAAAGATTGGGAGCTTTTACAATCTGGTCATCTGCCTAAATCTATTGAACCTTTAAAATAACAATATGCACAGTAACCTGTATAAAATAATATCCTTCCATATAGCAGACAATTATAAAATTGAATTTACTTTTAATGATAATACAAGTAAAACCATTGATTTTTCTCCCATACTTTATGGAGAAATATATGGGCCTCTAAAAGATGCAGATTTTTTTAAAAGCGCTACATTAGACAAAGAAATACATACTATTGTATGGCCGAACGGTGCAGACTTTGAACCCTCCCTTCTTTATAATTGGGAAGATAATATTGATGAAATTTCTTCAAGAGCTAAAAGCTGGGTTTGGCAACAGGCATAAATTTTTTATCTCCTTATTTTCCTCTTATAAAAAATAAAGATATTTTACTTATTCAACAAAAAACTGGCAATCTGCTTTCATTATTTACTAATAAAAATATTGATTGGCTCAATTTGGAATGGCATGAAACAAACAAACGAATTCTTCATAAAAAAACAAGAACGGGCATTGAAGTAACATTGAAATTCCTCAAAGAAAATCCACATTTAACACAGGGAGATATTTTATATGAAGATACCGAAACAATTATCGCCGTTGACATACAGTCGTGTGATGCAATAGTTATCAAACCCAAAAATAATTTTGAAATAGCCGCCATTTGTTACGAAATTGGCAACAAGCATTTACCATTATTTTTCCACGATGATGAATTGCTGATTGCTTTTGAAAATCCATTATTTAATTTACTGACTTCTTTAGAATATGACGTGAAAAAAGAAACAAGGAAACTTCTCAATCCTCTAAAAACATCTGTTGCCTCACATGCACACAATAATTCTGAAAGTTTATTTTCCAGGATATTGAAAGTGTCAAATTATCAGCCATGAGCAGTCAATTATTAAGTTTATTACAATTATCGGATCCGGCTTTGCCGATTGGCGGATATGCGCATTCATCCGGATTGGAAACTTATGTGCAACAAGGACTGGTTTATAATGTTGAGTCGTCAAATAGATTTATTACTCAAATGCTCACACAAAACCTGCAATACACAGATGGAGCTTTTGTTTCATTGGCCTTTGATGCGGCAATAAAAAATGATTTTGAAAAGATTATACAATTAGATGGCGAATGTAATGCTGTAAAGCTTCCGGCAGAAGTTAGAATTGCAAGTCAGAAATTGGGCATCAGGCTAATTAAAATTTTTGAAACTATTTGCAATGATGAAATAACAAACAAATATGTTGAAGCCATTAATAACAACACATCCCATGGACATTATTGTATTGCATTTGCATTATATGGATTTGCCTTACAAATAAGTAAGCATGATCTGTTAACCGGCTTTTATTATAATGCCGCAGCAGGTTTTGTTACCAATACCGTAAAGCTTGTTCCCCTTGGCCAAAAAGATGGACAGAAAATTTTATTTGAATTGCAGCCACTGATAAATCAATTGGTTGAAAACTCGATACAGCCAGACGAAGAGCTGACAGGGCTTTGCTGCACAGGCTTTGATATAAGGTGTATGCAGCATGAGCAACTGTATTCGAGATTGTACATGTCTTGAACCATGATTTTTAGGATTATAGGATTTATGGGATTGTGTAATAATTTTAGTGCTTTGATTTCCATCTAACTAAACAGTTTATCATTTTTTATTTTTGAATTTTTATTTTTAAACTAATGCAATCGCCTCAACATATCTTAAAAACAATTTTTGGTTATGATGATTACAGGCATAACCAGAAAGAAATTATTGAGCATGTGCTAAATGGAAAAGATGCTGTTGTCTTAATGCCAACGGGCGGTGGCAAAAGCTTATGTTACCAGGTTCCTGCTTTGTGTTTGGACGGTGTAACAATTGTTGTGAGTCCTTTAATCGCTTTGATGAAAGACCAGGTAGATGCATTGGTTGTGAATGGAGTTAAAGCGGCATTTCTTAACAGCACATTAAGTTCCGGTGAACAATCAGCCATTTCTCAGCAACTAAAAAATAATGAACTTAAATTATTGTATGTAGC
>JBDSAQ010000439.1:0-9753 GCA_039922095.1 Ginsengibacter sp.
CCTCCTGTATTGATGTTTGTTTTAAAAGTGGTTTGAGCATTCGCTGCTGCAGTCATAAAGATGCACAGAAAAGTAAAAATCTTTTTCAAAGCGGAATAAGTTATTTATAAAGAAATACAGAAAGGCGAGGGTAAGAGTGTAAATTACGAAAGCTTATGATAAAAGTTCAGAAAGACAAAATGGAAAATGGCCAATACAGAACGCCAGGCATGAAAAGGGTGCCTGAACCTGGTGTATACGAGGTGTTAATTTAATATAGTCTGCTCTATCTTTTTTTATGTTTCGCAAAATCGTTTTCTGAAGGTTTTGCCTTGTTCATATTCACACATAAATCACCATATTCCATCATACCGATACATCTTCTATCAAAAAAAACTCTGCTGCATTATCTTTATTCAATGTAATAGATAAAATATCGAACTGTATCCGTTTCCAGCCCGGGTTCTGGTATAGATATTCTTCCGCAGAGCTCATAAGATATTTCATTTTCTTTTTACTTACATCATCTTCAGGGAACCCAAAAGTATTTGTGCGCCTGGTTTTAACCTCAACAAAATGTATTTTATTTTTATAAGAGGCTATAATGTCTATCTCCCAATGTGAGTGCCTCCAGTTTCTATGCAGTATACTATAACCCTTACCTGTCAGATAAGTTACTGCCATATCTTCTCCCAGATTTCCGGTTATATTGTGGTGGGCCATACACACAAAATAAACATAAAAAACTTGTATCCTCTTTCCCCATGGAGTTATTACATACCATAGTAAAATAAAATATTACTTACTTTTGCGGGATAAAATTTTAAAAAATGAGAATATCAAAACAGGTTATTGTAAGCTTTATTTTGTTGATTGTAATAGCCTCTCTATACCGGATAATGCCCGGCAGGCCTTTTGGGTTTGCACCGCAAATTGCTATGGCAATTTTTGGCGGAGCGGTTATAAAGGATAAAAAACTTGCTTTCCTGTTACCACTTTTATCAATGTTTATTTCTGATGCACTTTATGAACTACTATATAGAAATGGTGTAGGGAATATGAAAGGTTTTTATGAAGGCCAGATAACTAATTATATTTTATTTGGAGCTATGACAGTGTTTGGTTTCTTTATTAAGAAGTTAAACGTTGGCCGGATAGTATTTGCATCTATCGCCGCTCCTACTGCCTTTTTTATCCTTTCTAATTTTTTTGTTTGGTTGAGCAGTTCACCGGATGCAGGCTATAGTCGCCCTAAAACTTTTGATGGTTTGTTACTGTGCTTTAATGATGGGCTACCTTTTTATCCCTGGAGTGTAATAGCTACCCTGGTATTTTCTGCTGTGCTTTTTGGAGGCTACTATTTTTTCACAAAAAATTCTCCGGCTGCACTACAACAAAGTGCTGCATAATTCTTCAAAGATTCATCTTTTGATTTCAGCTTCATAGTATTCATCCTTTAATAAATCTTTACCGTCGGCTGCTGCGGTTGCAAGGATATCACAACGGTTATTATAAATATTATCTGCGTGGCCTCTTACCCATTTAAGTTTAATTTTATGATTTTGAGATAACTTGTAAAAATGCAGCCATAGGTCTTTGTTTTTTTTACCTCCTTTAAAGTCTTTTTTTATCCAGTTTTTCAGCCATCCCTCTTCTACAGCTTTTACTACATAATTGCTATCAGAGTAAATAATCAGGTCAAGATCATTTTTTTTTAATGCTTCAAGTGCTGCAATTACCGCCATCAGTTCCATACGATTGTTGGTAGTAAAACGATATCCTTTTGATAATTCCCTTTTTATATTATTCCATATCATTACTACACCATATCCCCCGGGCCCCGGATTACCTCTTGCTGCTCCATCAGTGTAAATAATAACCGGCTCCATTTTAAATTTTAAGCTGAAATAAAACAATAATGCAATATTCTTTTATAAGAATCAAACCTGGAACACCCCGGTTTTAAAATCTGTAACAGCACTATTATTATTAGCTGCATTAATACCTTCTGAAATAATCTGCCTGGTATTAAGAGGATCAATTATTCCATCTACCCATAACCGGGCGGCGGCATAGTATGGTGTTGTTTGTTTAGCATACCGCTGCATAATTTCTGATAAAATATTTTCTTCTTCTGCCTGGGTTATTATTTCGCCCTTTGCTTTTAAAGAAGCTACCTGAATTTGTAATAAAGTTTTAGCTGCCTGTTCCCCTCCCATCACTGCAATTTTAGCAGAAGGCCATGCATAAATAAATCGGGGATCATAGGCTTTACCACACATGGCATAATTGCCTGCGCCATAAGAGTTCCCTATTATAATTGTTATTTTAGGCACTACAGAATTAGCAACAGCATTTACCATTTTGGCCCCATCTTTTATAATGCCGCTATGCTCACTCCGTGTGCCCACCATAAATCCTGTAACATCCTGTAAAAATACCAGCGGTATTTTCTTTTGATTGCAATTCATTATAAACCTTGCTGCTTTATCTGCGCTATCATTGTAAATAACTCCCCCAATCTGTAATTCTCCTTTTTTATTTTTTATGTTCAACCGCTGATTGGCAACAATACCCACCGCCCATCCAGCTATTCTTGCATACCCACATAAAATTGTTTTTCCATAATCCTGTTTAAATTGTTCAAACTCAGAATCGTCTGTTATACGTTCAATTATATTCAACATGTCATAGGGCGTTGTATTACCGCCAGGGAAAAAACCGTATAACTCAGCAGGATTTTTTTTGGGTAAGAGAGGGGCAATTCTATTAAAACCAGCCATTTTGTTTTGCCCAAGCTTAGCAATTATCTTTTTAACCTGGTCTAAGCATTCATGCTCAGTTTTAAATTTATAATCAGCTATGCCACTAATCTCAGTATGAGTAACAGCGCCTCCTAAAGTTTCATTATCAATATTTTCGCCAATGGCAGCTTTTACCAGGTAGGGGCCTGCTAAATAAATTGAACCGTTGCCATCTGCCATTATCGTTTCATCGCTCATTATTGGCAGGTAGGCACCGCCTGCAACACATGGACCCATTACAGCGGATATTTGTGTAATGCCCATAGCACTCATCTTTGCGTTATTCCTGAATATTCTTCCAAAGTGTTCTTTATCAGGAAAAATTTCATCCTGCAGAGGAAGAAAAACACCAGCACTATCAACCAGATAAATTACAGGCAAATTATTTTCCATTGCAATTTCCTGCATGCGAAGATTTTTTTTACCCGTAATGGGGAACCAGGCCCCTGCCTTTACTGTTTGATCATTTGCCACAATTACGCATTGCTTTCCGTCTACATATCCCACTCCTGAAACTGTACCTCCTGCGGGGCAACCTCCATATTCTTCATACATTTCATAACCAGCAAATGCACCAATTTCAATAAAAGTTTTGTCTTCATCTTTTAAATAATCAATTCTCTCACGTGCTGTAAGCTTATTTTTTTCACGTTGTTTTTCAATAGCTTTTTTACCCCCACCTGTTTCAATTTTATCCATTCTTTGCCTTAACTGAGTAAGAGAAAGCTTCATGGCATCTTCGTTCTTATTAAAATCTATATCCATATTTTAGGAAATATTTGTCAAAACTAAAGCTTTAAATTTGAGTTTATAAAATACGAAAATCTGTAGCTTTATTCAATGTATATGAAAACAAACGATCTCCTTACCATCCTTTCCAAAAAGTTACTGATCATAATTTTAGCTATTATATTTTTAATTTTAGCCGGTGTTTATTTATGGGAGAACAATAAGTTTGATTTTGTAAAAAATAAATTAGCTTATGAAGTAACACGTAAAACAGATAGCTTATATACCATTAAATATGATTCCCTTTTTTTTAATGAATTAACAGGCGAGGCATTTTTAAAAAATATACGAATCATCCCGGACACATTCAGGGTTAAAAACAGGTCAGCAGCTGAAATGCCTTATCTGCTTTTAGATGTAACTATTAAATCCATAACTGTAAAAGGAGTAAAGACAGATAAAGCATTAAAAGGTGCTGAGATAATTGGCGACTCAGTTATAATTAATGAACCAAAAATTATTGTATATTTTTTGAAGCCAATAAAAAAAGAAACTAAAATAGATAAGGAAGCTAATGCAATTTATAAACAGATATTGGGTAGTCTTGATCTGATAAAGGTGGGACAGGTTAGTATAAGAAATGCTGAAGTGCATGCAATTAATTTTATAAATCATTACAGGCAATTTGATATTAATAAAACCACTATTGATTTGCATGATGTGCGAATAGACAGTTTACATAATGAAGATAGCAGCCGTATTTTATTTTGTAAGGATGCATCATTTAATATTGACCAGTTTACTTCGTACAATGATAATAAAACTGAGTTGAACATAAATGATATAAAATTCTCAGGTAAAGAGCGAAAACTTTCTTTTTTTAAATTATTACTGAACAGGTTTGATGTTACTTCACCTGAGGGTATTAAATTAG
This sequence comes from Ginsengibacter sp., assembly GCA_039922095.1. Lineage (GTDB taxonomy): Bacteria > Bacteroidota > Bacteroidia > Chitinophagales > Chitinophagaceae > Ginsengibacter. The sequence continues at coordinate 4,447 of JBDSAQ010000439.1, forward strand.
TTGAAGCAAATGATTTTTTTATATCCGGCATTAATACTTTTGAAATTGTAAAAAATAAGAACATCTTTATTGATAGTATTCAATGTGAACATATCTTGTTTTACCGGCCACCTTCTATATCAGGAAGCCCGAAGCCTGTAGTTAGCAAACGCCTTACACCAAAAGATACTGCAGGTTTCAGAAGGGCATACAGTTTAGACTTAAAGAATATTTATTTTCCGGATATTAGTGTTATAGAAATAACACCACCACAATCTAAAAACAATTTTATATTAGGAAAATTTATTTTAAAGGTGAGGGGAATTAAAGCTGACGAGATACTGGACATGCAGCTTCATCCTGTTAACAATACAAAAGAAGTGGACTTATTCTGCCATAATATATCCTATAATAGCGCTGATAATTTATATCATTATAACTTGCAGAATATTCGAATAAATTCATTGACAAAACAAATTAACATAGCAAATTTTAAATCAATTCCTTCATTGAGTGAACCGGCATTTGCAAAACAGGCAAAGGTTCAAAAGGACCGGTATGAGATAAGTCTTTCTGATATTAGTTTAAATAAAATAAACATTGACCGGCTGTTAGAGAAAGAATTGGTTTGTGATAATCTTACGGTAAACAATAGCAGTATAAAAATTTACAGAGATATTTCATATCCTCTTGCCAGGGCTAATAAAGTTGGGAATTATCCTTCGCAGGTACTTATGAAAAGTGATATACCTATTAATATACAACATACATCATTCAACAACACTTATTTAGAGTATAAAGAAAAAAATCCGACAAGCGGTAAGGCTGGCACAATTAATTTTGACGAAGGGAAAGTTACTATTAATAATATGAGTAATATGCCGGAAGCAATAAAATTGAATAACGTGATGACAGTGAATTACCAGACAAAAGTATTAGGCTCACTTCCCCTGAACACAACTTTTAAATTCATATTAAATGCTAATGATGGCAAGTTCACTGCCAGTGGCTCTTTAGGCCGTTGCGATGCAAAAGTATTAAATCAAATATCCATGCCTATGGCTATGGTAAAAATAGACACCGGAACGATTGACGATGCTGATTTTAATTTTACTGGTAATGATTATGGTGCAAGAGGAGAATTTGTTATGAAGTATAAAGATTTTAAAATCACTATGTTTAAAAAGGGCGAAGAAAATAAACTACCTAAAAAACGAGGCTTTTTAAGTGTACTGGCTAATACCTTTATAAAAAATGAAAACCCCCATGATGGAAAATTAAGATCATTCACTGTAGAGTATGACAGGGATCCTTCCAAGTCGTTTTTTAACCTGGTATGGAAATCAGTATTTACCGGGATGAGGGGAACACTTGGTATGCCAACAGGAAAAATAAAATAAAGGTTACGTTACTTTATCATATCTCTTTTCAATTTACTGTGAAAATTTTTTCTTCAACGCAAATAAAAAACTGGGACGATTATACCATAGCCCATCAGCCTGTTACCTCTAATGAATTAATGGAACGGGCTGCTATGAAGTGTTATGAATGGCTGATAGAAAGCGATTTTAATAACTTCACTTTTAAAATATTTTGTGGCAAAGGTAACAATGGCGGTGACGGACTTGCTATTGCAAGAATGTTAACTGAGAATAAAAGAATTGTATCCGTCTATATTTTAGAGTCCGGTGGCTTAGGTACTGATGATTTTCAAAATAACCTTGCGAGGCTATATACATGCACACAGGATATAAATTTTATACAATCAGAGAAACAATTCCCTCAAATTAATCACGATGAAATAATAATTGATGCGTTATTTGGTACCGGCCTGACCAGGCCTCCTGAAGGGATAGCTGGTATGCTTATTCATCACATAAATAAAGTTGGTGCAACCGTAATATCCGTTGATGTACCCAGCGGATTGTTCAGCGATAAAAGTTCTAAAGAAAGCATTGTAGTAAAAGCAGATTATACTCTTACTTTTCAGCAATATAAACTGGCTTTTTTGATGGCAGAAAATGAGCTTTTTTTTGGGAAGATAATTGTGCTTGATATTAATTTACACGAAAAATTTTATAAACAACATGATGCCCGCAATGAGTTAATTGATATTGATTTAATAAGAAAGATTTACAAACCAAGAAGGGCATTTAGCAATAAAGGGCACTTTGGCCATGCCTGCCTGGTAGCCGGCAGTTATGGGATGATGGGTGCTGCTGTACTTGCTGCAAAGGCCTGCTTAAAAAGTGGTGTTGGAAAACTTACTTCAGTGGTTTGCAAAAAAGGATACGATATAATGCAAATCTCGGCCCCTGAAGCTATGTGCATGGTTTATGGAAATACATTTATTAAAGATTTTAAGGATGCTGAACACTTTAATGCTTTAGGTATCGGCCCTGGTATTGGTATGCATGAATCTCACAAAGAATTACTGCAACTATTGTTTAAAAATTTTAAGGGCGCTATCGTGATTGATGCAGACGCTTTAAACATTATTTCAGAAAATAAAAAGCTACTTTCATTAATTCCCGCTAACAGTATTTTAACCCCACACCCGAAAGAGTTTGACAAATTATTTGGCAAATCAAATAACGATTTTGAAAGAATGGAACTGGCATTAACAAAGTCGCAGCAATATAAAATTTACATTATTTTAAAGGGACATCATACTTTAATAACTACCCCAAATAATAAAGGTTATTTTAATTTCACAGGAAATGCAGGTATGGCAAAGGGTGGCAGCGGAGATGTGTTAACGGGAATACTTACCGGGCTTACAGCTCAGGGCTATACTTCTCTGGAAGCGTGTTTACTGGGAGTTTATCTACATGGCATGGCAGGTGATATTGCAGCAAACAAATTTTCTCAGGAAGCTATGATTGCCGGAGATATTATTGAAGGCTTGGGTGAGGCTTTTAAGCAGGTAGTAAAATAGTTATACGTATAAAATAATTTTTATAGTAGTATAGTTTATTTACATTTGCTTTAAACTATTGGGATGGATAACAAGATAACCTTAAGCTTTGATGAAAATATAATTTCCAAAGCAAAAAAATATGCTGAAAGCAATAATATCAGCTTATCCCGCCTGATAGAATTTCTATTAAAAAAAGTTACTTCAGGTAGTTATAATTCTTTGGAAGATTTTCCGATTTCAGATTGGGTTAACCAGGTTGCAGAAGGCCAGGCCGTATATCAAACAAAAGCAGGAAGAACAAGAAAGTCTGCTAAAGCTGAATATTTCAATTCTAAAAAATGAGGCTTTTCCTTGACGCCAACATTTTAGTTTCAGTTTTAAATAAAGAATACCCATTATTTACTTACACATCCAGGATAATAAGTCTTGCCGATAGATCCAGGTTTAATTTATATACTTCCCCCGTTTGCCTGGCAATTGCATTCTATTTTGCAGAAAAAAAGTATAGAAATGTTTCTGCAAAGAAAAAAATTGGAATTTTATGTGAGCATATAAATATTGCAGGGGTTACCAAAAATGCTGTGTTGCAATCTCTAAAAAATCCAGCGGTTAACGACTTTGAAGATGGGATTGAATATTATTCTGCAATTGAAAATAAATGTGAATGCATAATTACTGAAGATACTAATGACTTTTATTTTTCTGCAATTGAAGTAATAACGAGTGAAAATTTTTTTGAAAAGTATCTGTTGAAATCCCATAAGAGCGGAGTATAGAAACGGAGTATAGAATAAATGTAACTCATATAACGAGTATCCTTAATCAGTTGCATTTTTTAGCACTTTTTACTCTATTTTTGCCACCCTAAATTTAAGCAATATAGTCATGGATAATTTGATTTACGTAATTCCGGCAATGGGTATGGTGGGGTTGTTATACACTTTTTTGAAATCTGCATGGGTATCAAAACAAGATGCTGGCAACGAGCGTATGAAAGAGATAAGCACTTATATTGCTGAAGGCGCAATGGCATTTTTAAAAGCTGAATGGAAGATACTTACTTACTTCGTTATAATTGGTGCATTGCTTCTGGGAGTTATGGGTATAAGCAATGCCAACAGCCATTGGAGTATTGCAGTGGCGTTTATTATTGGTGCATTTTTTAGCGCTTTAGCAGGATACATAGGTATGAACGTAGCGACTAAAGCAAACGTTCGAACCGCTCAAGCTGCACGTACAAGTTTAGCAAAAGCGCTCCAGGTTTCCTTCACCGGCGGTAGTGTGATGGGATTAGGTGTGGCAGGGTTAGCAGTGTTAGGCCTGGGGGGATTATTCATTATTTTAAAAGCGGTTTTTGCTCCTCATTCCGGTGTAGATAGTATTGAAATGGAACGCACCATTGAGATACTTACCGGCTTTAGTTTAGGCGCAGAAAGTATAGCCTTATTTGCAAGAGTAGGTGGAGGTATTTATACAAAAGCCGCTGATGTGGGAGCAGACCTGGTTGGCAAAGTAGAAGCAGGAATACCTGAGGACGATCCACGAAACCCGGCCACTATTGCTGATAATGTTGGTGATAATGTAGGCGATGTTGCAGGTATGGGAGCAGATCTTTTCGGAAGTTATGTTGCAACTGTTTTGGCTACTATGGTTTTGGGAAGAGAAGTTTCAGGGCCAATAATTGATGGAATTAAAACTGTGCTTAATGATGGCTATGGGGGTTTGTCGCCAATATTATTACCAATGCTGATAGCAGGGTTGGGTATTTTATTTTCAATAGTAGGCACCTTCTTTGTAAAAATATCTGAAAATTCTCCCCTTAATACTCATGCTGTCCAAAAGGCATTAAACATGGGCAACTGGGGTTCAATAGTTTTAACAGCAATAGCTTCCTTCTTTTTAGTTAATTGGTTGTTACCCGATGTATCCATGAGTTTGCGTGGGCATTCATTTACAAAGATGGGGGTATTCGCTGCTATCATGGTCGGGCTGGGTGTAGGTACATTGATGAGCATGATTACAGAATATTATACTGCTATGGGCAAACGGCCTGTGATAAGTATTATTCGTCAATCTTCTACAGGGCATGCTACTAATATTATAGGTGGATTAGCAGTAGGTATGGAAAGTACAATGTTGCCAATTCTTGTTTTGGCTACTGGTATATATAGCTCATACTATTGTGCAGGCCTGTATGGAGTTGCCATTGCGGCTGCAGGCATGATGGCTACTACTGCTATGCAACTAGCGATTGATGCATTTGGCCCTATAGCCGATAATGCCGGGGGGATTGCGGAGATGAGCGAATTGCCAAAAGAGGTTCGTGAAAAAACTGATATACTTGATGCTGTAGGAAACACTACAGCAGCGAGTGGCAAAGGTTTCGCTATTGCATCTGCTGCATTAAC
>JBDSAQ010000440.1:0-5160 GCA_039922095.1 Ginsengibacter sp.
TCCTTTTTTCAAAAGGGTATTGTGAAATAATTTAATTTCATCATCACTTAAATAGGATGACTGATAAATACCATACTGAGAGGAATCACTAAGTGACGAGACCTGAGCAAAAGCACGTCCGCCCTCATGTACGTTCCAAAGCGATACTAGACCAGTAAAAAGCAGTTTAAGCCTTTTTATAAACATCCAGCAAAGTTTTAAATTGAAAAGTGCTTAGTTTAAATCTTACCTGTTGTAGTGAATTACTTTCATTTTATTAAACAATCTGATTTCCTCTACGGATACAGATAAAAATAATTTCTTGGGAGAATTTTAATTCAATGCTAAAAATTCTTCGTCTTTTGAAAGATAATTTACTATAATATGATTCAATATCATGTGAACATCTTCAATAGGGCCATAATCTCCTTTAGGATTCGGTGTGTATAAAGATACATTCGATATGTCGTTAAGTTTTCCGCCAGAAAAACCTACTAAAGCAATAGTTTTCCCACCTAATTCATTGGCAAACTCAGCAGCTTTTACCAGGTTTGGTGAATTACCACTTGCAGAGATAGCGATCAAAACATCGCCTGCAATAAACTGGCCACGCATTTGCTCAACAAATACATCATTAAAATTGTTGTCGTTACCAATAGCAGTAATCATTGGAACATTATCCGTTAAAGCAATAATTTTTGGACGAAACTTTGAAAAATAACGAACAAAAAATCTAAAATCCGCCTGCATATGTGAAGCCGTAGCTGCGCTGCCACCGTTGCCTACTACATAAATAGTATTGCCGCTCTTAAAAGCTTCAATAAATGTAGTAACAACCTGCCCTAATTTTTCGGGGTCAATTTGATTTAGAATGTCAGTTAATCTGCCTACATAATCTTGTAGGTAATCCTTAAGTAAATCTTTTCTTTCCATAATTTAGTTTTGTAAAATAGTTATCTATGTTGATTAAAAATCTTTTTGTTGATATACTTTGTCAATAATTCTCATCAATTTAAGAGCATCATCAGAATTACCTATTTTAACGGGCTCATCATTAATAATTGAATCAAAAAATAGATCAACCTCGTAACGCCAACTATTATTATTGACGTACTTGGTAATTACTTCATCTTGCCACGTAGCTGCAGGCGCTGTAGATCGGTTTTTTGCAATTGATAAGGTTTCCTCACCGTATGACATAGTTGAAGTAATAAGACCATTTAAAACCATATATCCTTTTTCAAGGAATATCTCTAATGAAAACAGGTGACGCCACTGTGACATAGTAGAATGAAGGGAGGCTACTTTTCCAGTAGAAGATTCTTTAAGGATAACAAATGCATTATCCTCCACATCCATGTGCCAATACAAGTTAGATAACTCAGCCTTAACCACATCAAAATCACCCGATAGATGTAGAAAAAGATCAAGCATATGAATTCCCTGATCCATCAAAATACCACCGCCAGCCAGCTCCTTTTTAGCCCGCCATTGATTAAAATAATCTTTGGTAACACTTTTACCATAGCGGCCTCTTAACCATAAAACTTTACCATAGTTTCCACTGTCAATCATTTGTTTCATAAGTATAACACTATCATGACTACGATGGTTAAAGCCATACATCAATTTTTTTCCGCTTTTGCTTTCGGCTTCACGTACTTCTTCAATGTCACTGGCAGTTAATGCGGGAGGTTTTTCGCAAAAAACATGCTTACCTGCATTTAACCCGCGGATAGTTAACTCCTTATTAAGAAAATTTGGAGTGCACACAAAAATCGCATCTATTTCTGGATGGTTAATAATTTCATCATGACTAATATTAGGAATGCCATTGATGTCGCTCCCTATATGCGGATCAGATACTGCTAAAACAGTTCCCCGCTTAATTTCAGTAATAGCCTGGTGACGCGTTTTACCCATTGCACCATATCCGATAATACCAATTCTTAAATTCATAAGTATATTTTATTTTAAAGCTTCAAGTAAATTATTAACGGCGTCTATTTCCATTAATAATTTTCCTTCCTCGGCATATGAGCCTATATGAGGGGTTAATATTACATTATCAAGATCGCATAAAACTCCCGAGTACGGCTCATTTACAAATACATCAATGGCAGCAGCAGTAATTTTTTTTGATAATAAAGCATTATAAAGAGCATCCTCATCAACAATACCTCCCCGGGATATATTTATCAGAAATACGCCGGTTTTCATAAATTCAATTTCAGGAGAACTAATAACCGGAGATTTATCTTCATTGCCAGGAACATGAAGCGTAATAATATCTGCACTTTTCAAAAGCGTTTCAAATTCGACAAGGCTGATTCCTGTTTTTTTTGCCCACTCATTATTAGGATATGGATCATATCCAATCACAGGATTACCTATACCCTTGAATAGTTCACACACAAGGCGGCCAATGCGTCCCAATCCGATAACTCCTATAGTTTTATTCAAGATTAAATTACCGGTTTGTTTTTTCCATTGCCGGTTTTTAAGTGCAGCATCTGCCTGTGGTATCCTTCTTAAAAGTGACAAGGTCATTGCAAGTGTTAGTTCAGCAACAGCCCTTGTAGGACCATCAGGTGTATTTTTTACAATAATTCCTTTTTGTTTTGCATATACAGAATCAACACTATCCATACCAATCCCTACCCTGCTGATTACTTTCAAATAGGGCAAAGCATCCATTACACGGGCAGTTAAAGGTTCAACGCCTGCAACTATGCCAATACAACCTTTTGCAAGTTCTATAACTTCATCTTCTGTAAGTTTTCGCCCATACGGATTATTAATAAACTCAAATCCGTTACTCCTAAGCAAATCAAACGGTTCGCTGCTAACTTGCCCGAATGAGGAAGGGGAGGTCAATACTTTCATGTACAATTAATTAAGCCTATTACTATTTTTTTAAAATGTAAATACTGATCAGATTTTTCTAAAATCTTCTTAGTACTCTTTTAGCCATCACCCCAAAATTTGGTTTTTGCTTATCTGTATATAGATTATAGTGATTGTATTTATTATCGCCTTCCCCTGACGACTCTTTTTTTACCCCATTGAAAATAACGGTAAATTTTTTAAATCTCTCGCTTGTATTTATTTCATTTATAAAGTCAAGTTCGCTCTTATGAGTATAACCCTGTCGTATTACATACAGAGATGCATCAGCAACCCTGGCAATGATTAATGCATCTGTAACAAGATGTATAGGAGGAGAATCAATAATTATATCATCATACATTTTCCTTAACTCATCAATTAATTCATCAAGTCTTGCTTTTCCCACAAGTTCTGAAGGATTAGGAAGAATAGAACCGGAGCTCAGCACGTCAAGCCCAGGTATGCCCGAAGGGCGGATCATCAATTCCAGATTTGAAGATTGTTCAGCCAGATAATCACTAATACCTGGATGATCTGTTGATAAATTAAAAACTACTGATACTTTTGGCTTACGAAGATCCATTTCAAGAATGATAGTCTTCCTGGAAGCATATGCAAGTGTTACTGCGAGGTTGGAACTTACAAAACTTTTTCCCTCCCCACTAACGCTTGAGGTAAATAAGGTTACACGCCCGCTTTCATTATTTCCATGAAGATGGTATAAGTTTGTCCTTAACATTCTAAACTGCTCGCCAATAGCAAATTTATTTCTGCCACCTGTCACAACTATGTCATCAGTAGCATCCAGGTAGGAAAGTTCACCTAAAATTGGCACATCTGTTTCTTTTTCAATTTGTTTACGGCTCGTTATCTGATCATTCAAATTTTCTCTTGCATAAATAAGACCTGTTGCGGCGAGTAAACCTAATACCAGGGCAACACCATAAACAATAAGAGGTTTAGGCCATTTCATTCCCCCGGCATGAGCATCATCTACTATTTCGGAATCCGGAATTATAGAAGCATAACGCAAAGCTAACTCTTCACGCTTGGCAGATAATATTTTATACATTGCTTCCTTACTCACCTGGCTTCTTTTTAATGCATTATATTGTTTCTCCTGATAAGGAACCTTACTGAGAGAGGATTGTATCCCGGAACCAAAGGATTCTAACTGATGCTTATTGGCTAGTAAGTTTGATTTTATAGTTTTAATTCTCTGCTTAATATCATCCTTTAAAATAATGATTTGTCGGTCGAGAGAAACAATAAGAGGATGCCCTTCAGGAATTGTAGTTAGTTTTTGCTCACGCTGTAATTGGAGATCAGATAATCTATTTTGCAGAATTATTAAACTATGATCAGAAAGATTATCGCCTCCCGCAGGCAATGGTTCATTTGCTGACGAGGAGTTTGCATACTTTTCAAGATTGAAAAGGTTACTAAGCTCAACATTTACATCATTAACTGCACTGGCATTAAAATCTTTAATTTTTCTGTAACTTTCTGCTTGCCTGGCTATATCGGTTATACCTTCACTTCGTTGATATTCTTCCAACATCTTTTCCTGGGCATCTAGATCTTGTTTAAGTGAATCAACCCTTCCGGTCACAAAGGAAAGGAGATTTCCTGTTTGGTTATTTTTTTCTGTAGCAGAATTATGAATATACAGGGCCATAAGAGAATTTAGAACATCCTTTCCGCGTGAAGGCACGTTATCGCTCATGGATAAATTCAAAAATGGGGCATATTTATTCTCAAGCGAAACCTGAATACGGTTTTGATAATTGTCAGCAACTTGCTCAGGATCAGTTACTTTGATTATTATTTTTGATCCTATGTAATTTTTGAAATTCGGATTCTGTTTTAATTGCCAGTTGCCAAAAGCGCTTTTTACTGTGGTGGAATATTTAAAATCCTTATTTATCCCCCCCATATTCATCATAAAGGAATTATTGTCTTTTAAAACAATTTCGAATTTGTCACCACCGGAGCTAAGATTAAGGTTTGTATCAACAAAATTGAAGAGTACCGGGGATTTATCATAAAGATCCATGGTAGAAAGTCCCTGTTTTTGAAGATAGCTAACCCATAAATTACGGTCTTTAACAACCTGGTAAATTAATTTTTTAGATTGAATAACTTCAATTTCATTTTCAACAATGATTGGATTAGTTCCCGGATCTAAAGGGTCTTTGCTCTCAGTACGTTTAGGAGGGGCTACCCCTGAAGACATTGCTGGCCCTGTAAATTTGAGGGTGGCTGTTATAGGATATACAGGAGTTGCTACTT
>JBDSAQ010000441.1:0-2603 GCA_039922095.1 Ginsengibacter sp.
CACAATGAAAAGATCTTTATTATTTTTCAAAGGTTACACAACAGGACAGAGTATAAGGGCTCTGGCATAGGCCTCTCTCATTGTAAAAAAATAGTTGAGTTACATCATGGCAAAATTTGGGTTAAATCCAAGCCTGGTAAGGGAAGCACATTCTATTTTACTTTGGCGGCCCAAAAAGTTGACGAAACTACCCTTGCATAAAAAAACTGATTTTTTAAAATCAAAATATTAATGAAAAAAGCTACTATTTTATTTTTACTTATTATAGTATTTACAGGAATAGGTTTCCTGTTTTGGCACAGCGAATTTGTGTACAGTTTGCCTACGCCAGTTCCGAAAAATTATAAGGCTGTTAGCCCTGGAAATAACATACGCATCCCGGAAGATTTATACAAAAAAAATAAAAAAGCTGTTTTCCTGCGTTTTTTCAATCCTGATTGTCCTTGTTCAAGATTTAATATTTCTCACTTTAAATCGCTGCTAAAACAATATAGTAACGAAGCAACTTTTGCCATCGTGGTAATGAGCAATAAAGAGGAGCAATACCTGTGAAATGTAATAAATAGTATTCAGTATAATCAATACCCGGTAGCGGTTTTATTACCAGCCGGTTTAACCTTTAAAATCAAATAATATGAAAATCCAACAAAAAAAATTTAGTAAATCAGGTGGATGGGAAATTCTTCAAAGTAAGAAGGCTTTTGATCCTTCATTATGTAACCTCGTTATTGCTTTTGGGAGCAGGGAAATTATTGGTGACCCTGCTTTGTATAAAACTATACAAACTGATTATCCCAAAGCAGATGTATTAATGAATTCCACATCTGGTGAAATCTACGACACCCAGGTAAATGATAATACCCTTTCATTAACAGCAATTCAATTTGAAAAAACGAAAATAAAAACAGCTGTTGTACAGATAAGCGACCAGAAAAATAGTTTCGATGCCGGTCGGAGCCTTGCAGGCCACTTTGAGCCGGAGGGTCTTAAAAACGTTTTTATAATTTCTGACGGACTTAAAGTAAGCGGCGGTGAGCTTGTTCTTGGTTTGCAGGAATTTTTGCCTAAGGGTGTACTTATAACCGGGGGATTAGCAGGGGATGAGGCGGATTTTAAGACCACTCTTGTAGGCCTTAATGAAGTACCCATCGAGGGAAGAATTGTTGCCGTTGGGTTTTATGGCGATCATCTTTCAGTTACTTATGGCAGCGTTGGTGGTTGGACTCCTTTTGGCCCTGAACGCCTGATAACAAAGTCCAGTGAAAATATTTTATATGAACTTGACAACCAACCCGCCCTGGATATTTATAAAAAATATTTAGGCGAACAGGCGAAAGAACTACCTGGTTCAGGCTTACAGTTTCCATTGGGCATCCGTAAACTGGATACAGATGAAGCAATCGTGAGAACTATCCTGGCGGTAAATGAAGAGGAAAAAAGCTTAACGTTTGCTGGAACTATACCACAGGAAAACTATGCCCGGTTAATGAAAGCCAATTTTGACCGGCTTATTGAAGGTGCTTATAACGCGGCGCTGAACAGCACCGATACATTGATTAAAAAGCCAGATCTCGCCATACTTATAAGTTGTGTTGGAAGAAAGCTGGTATTGAATCATCGTATTGAGGAGGAAGTAGAAGAGATACGCGAAGTTTACGGCGATACTACTGCAATGATGGGATTTTATTCTTATGGAGAAATATCCCCTTCAAAATTATTAAAATGTGAGTTACACAATCAAACGATGACTGTAACAACTTTTACTGAATCATAATGAATGCTTAATAAACTTTTGCAAAGGCAAATACGGAAAATGGCCGTAGATATCGAGGCGTTACCTGAAAAGTATAAAGAACTTTTCAAGATGATAAGTGCGTCTTATGACTTTTATGATACAGATAAGCAAATGATGGAACGCTCTATGGAACTAAGTTCTGAGGAGATGATCGGGCTTTATAAACAATTAAAAAAAGAAACAGATGAAACGATAAAAAACTCTGAAACCAGCCTGTATTTAAAAAACATTGAGCTGGAAAGGAAAAATAAGGAACTGGAGCAATTTGTATACGTTGCATCACATGACCTGCAGGAGCCTTTAACTACCACCTCAAGTTATGCTGGATGGATTCAGAAACAATACCAGGGAAAACTGGACGAAAGGGCCGACAAATATTTCAATTACATCCTTGATTCTTCCGATAGAATGAAAACGCTGATTAAAGATCTGCTTGATTTTTCACGGATTGGAGTCAAGGGTGAACTTGAAAAAGTTGACTGCAATAAAATCCTGGAGGACGTACTTGCAGACCTTGATATGGCAATAACAGATTGTTCGGCAGAAATTAAGTGTGGATGGTTACCTGTTATAAATGGGTACCCTACGGAGCTCAGGCAACTTTTTCAAAATTTAATCATGAATGCTATTAAGTTCAGAGAAAAGGATGTGCATCCTGAAATTAATATTTCTGCTTTAAAAATGGAGAACCATTGGCAGTTTGCATTTGCAGATAACGGTATTGGGATAGATAAGCAACACAATGAAAAGATCTTTATTATTTTTCAAAGGTTACACAACAGGACAGAGTATAAGGGCTCTGGCATAG
>JBDSAQ010000442.1:0-8264 GCA_039922095.1 Ginsengibacter sp.
AATAACACATAAATTATTAAGCCCGCCATAGCAAGACGCAATGCCCACCGCAAATTTTCATTCTTTAAAAAAAACCGCAGAGGTGTTGATGATGGTTCATTGGTTATTTTATAATACTCATCCCAATAAATTTTTGAAATACCAGGCGGCACATAAGAAAGTGCCCGTGCAGTGTACATTGAATTGGTTGCAAATAACATAAAATAATTACTAAAACAAATGGGTGCAGCATGTAACAGTAAAGCACCCTTGCCATATGCTATTTTTATAAAGTTGGGCTCATCCCGGTCATTTACGCCCAGTACCGTAGTTTTTGCTGTGTCAAGTTTAGAAAAATACTGGGTCATTGTAAAACTTAAAAAAGTAAAAGCTTTTTCTAATTTTAATAATGGATTTACAAAATTTACTTTTGATGAATCTTTATTCTGCATTGAAAATCTGCTATTGGTTTTAATTTTCAAAGAATCTAAAAAAGCCTTCCCAAAATCTTCTGCTGAAACCATTACATAATTTCCCTGCCGTACATAATTCATCATTTCCCTGTAATCATATTTTGATGGATCGAACGAAGGTGTCAATATCATGTAAGCGGTATTCTTTTCCCGGATATTATTTAACTGGTTGTATACAGGCAAATAATAAGAACGCATTTGCACCCCTGGAAACAAATCTTTCAACCGGTTGTATATAATGTAACCTCCATATGGATTTTTATCATTTTTGCTTATGGTAACTGTCCAGTCAACAGGCTTTGGCTTATTTAATTCTGCAATTACATACAGAATAAATAACGCTGAAAAAATAATAATAAAATTCCTATAGCCTTTCACTGCACCTGTTTATTAAATTGTTGAAACTGATGTCTTACCTCTGTAAACTCTTCACTACTTACCTGCTTTTCGCCATACCAGGTATATTCAAAATTAAATGTAAGCCTGGTGAACACATCATTAAAAGACTTGTGCTTTATCTCGGCAATGTAATCAGTATTCGTCTTGTTTATCCGCCAATCTATGTACCCTTTGTCGGAAAGTATTTTTAGTGCATGTAAATATTGTAAACGAATAGCCAATCTGAAATTACCAACATTTATTGCTTTTTCAATTTCATCCTCAAATGAAATATGGTGAATATCATCCTGAGATACAGAATATTTTTTCAGACCTTTACCGCTTCTCCCAAATAAGCTATTCTGATCCATTCCGGTTATCTTGATTACAAAAAAAATGATTACGGCAACACCAAGGATAATAAGAGTGGACCAGAAGGTTATTCTTCCCCCTTTTGTTTTTAATACCTGGGAAACCTTCCACCAGAACCAATTCCAGAATTTATCCCAAAGGCTGAGCGCAGGTTCGTGTGCTTTATTGTATTGAAAATCCTTTTGGCTTTTTAATTGCTTTAATGCAGTATTATTGAAAGAACGCAGGGCTATAGAAGAGGTATCACGTTTTACCCTGGTTTGTGAATGTAAGCAAGCAGTATTAACAATAAGCAGTAAAAAAAGCAGCCAACGCTTCATTAATATTCTTCTTTAGTGTTATCAATATTTCCGCCCGTGCCGCCAATAGAATCCAGCTTTCTCATCATGCCGGTACCATCATATTTTTCTGTAAGATTAAAATAATGCAAACACACAGAAATATAATAAACTATGTAAAAGATGAAAGTAAAAATATTCAGGATGGAATCTACAATAGCCACGGTTGAGTTTATATCTCTTGTAGTAAAATAAGACAGCAACCCGGTAATACCTCCAATTACCGCAGATATAATGCCTCCGCTAAATGCCGCAATTAAGTACGTTAAAAAATATATACCCAGCGATATCCAAAAATTGTCTTTAATCAATTTAAGGCAGCGGTTATAAGCCTGGCCAAAGGTTTGATCTTCTATAATTAAAACTGAAAAAAAAGGAACAAAAACTACTGCCAGGTAAATGCCGGGAACTACGCATAAAATAAATCCGAGGGCTGTAAGTATAGTTAGGGGTATGGAGTAAAAGAATACTTTAAAAAAATATTTTTTAAATACATTCCATACTTCCTCTACAAGCGGGGTTTGTCCGCCTTTTATTTCGTAGACTTTAATATAGCTTATAACCACCACCTGCATAGCTACATAATTTAACCAGGCAAAAAGCATAATCAAAAAATAGCCTCCATTAAACAATTGTATAGGTGAAACCATTTCAGGGTTTGTGCGTTTCAATATCTCCTGAAGCATGCTACCCCATTGCCCCTGGTAAAGCCCCGTAAGAACGGCAAAAGTTAACATGAAAATTCCTGCAATCATGAAGAAGCAAGTTAACAGGGGCTTAAAGTTTTGACGTATGAAGAGAATAGTGTCATTTAAGTTGTCACTAAAGTCCCTGATTTTTCTAAGCTCAACTTTTTGCTCATCCATGTTGTAAAGTTTGGTGATTCCTGATTGTTGTTATCTGGTTGTAAGGCAGTATATATTCTGTTATGCAAACGAATGGGATAAATTACAAAGTACCAAATAATAAATCCAAGGCTTGCCGATAAGATAGAAAGGCTAATCCACAATGGCATATTAGTATGCCGTGTTACAAACCCTTCAAAAAATGCTGCAACTATAAACAGGGGCATCAGGCCAATTACGATCTTCAGACCATCTTTACCCCCGCGTAACAGTGATTCTGTGCGGCTATAAGTTCCGGGAAATAATATGCTGTTACCAAGAATTAACCCTGCGGCGCCGGCAATTACAATTGACCATATTTCCAATGTGCCATGTATAAAAATAACAGTAACACTTTTAAACCCTAACCCTTTAGAAAAAAAATAATATTCAAATGAGCCAAGCATTAAACCATTTTTGAAGAGCAGTATAATTGTTCCTACAGATAAAAAAATTCCCAATACATATGTTGCAAATGCAACACGGATATTATTAAAAGCTATAGAAAGAAACATGTTAAACTCTCCGCTCTGTTTGTAAACACCGAACGGGTCACCTTTCTCAATGTTTTCGTTCGTCATGTTCACATAATTATTTCCCATTATCAATCTTATAAAATTCTCATCATACCTGGCAGATAAAGCTCCCATTGCACAAAACACTAAAAAGAAAATAAGCGCCCATGCAAATTGTTTATGATATTGTTTAAAAAGATACGGAAGTTCAAATTGCCAGAAGTTCCATATCCGGGCAGATTTTTCTTTTTTATTTTTATAAATACCCTGATGAAATAAAGAGGCAAGTCCATTAAGATACTTTGTGGTATTACTTTTAGGATAAAATGTTTTACTATAAGAGAGATCGTCTGTGAGTTCAATAAAACGGTCTGCAAGCAGGTCCGCATGCTGGCCTCGTTTTATTTCAGCCTCATACTGTTTCCATTTATCTGTATTTTGCTTAAGAAATTGGGCTTCTCTCATAATTTAAACTAACGGTTTGTGTAAAATAATGCAGATTTTTTTGCACTAAGAAATTAAGATTTACCAGACATAAAATTTACATGAATACAATAAACATCACCACTTCTCAAAATATTGAACTGGAATACGAACTGGGAAGCCTGGGGGACAGAATTATAGGTAGAATTTTAGATTTTATTGTACTTATAGCTTATATGATTATAATATTTACAGTAATTGGTTTTGGAAATTTGGGGAAATTTATGGAAACCCGTATATGGGTTTTACTATTTTTTGTTGGCTTCCCCGTTACCTTTTACGATCTGTTATCTGAGATGTTTCTCAATGGCCAAAGCCTGGGTAAAAAAGTAATGGGCATTAAGGTTATTAGCCTGAATGGCGGACAGGCAAGTTTTAGTCAGTATCTTAATCGCTGGCTTTTTAGAATAGTAGATTTCACTTTGTCAGGAGGTCTTGTTGCACTAATAATGGTAGCGGTATCAGATAAAAAACAACGTGTTGGTGATCTTGTAGCGGGTACAGTATTGGTAAAGAGCAAACCACGAACGCAAATTTCAGACACTATATTTCATACTGCACATGCGGATGATTACCAGGTAATGTATCCCGAGGTTATTAATTTAAGAGACCAGGATATTCAATTAATAAAGGAGGTATTAATAAGCGTATCCCGAACCGGGAATACAATGCTTGCATATCAGGCACACCAAAAAGTGGAACAGGTTTTAAATATTAAGAGCCGCCATTATGATTCAAGAAGCTTTCTAAATGCAGTGCTGTCTGATTATAATTATCTTACTTCCAGGTTATGATTTTTTATTGGATATTAAAATTATGTGCCTTCTAAATTAGCTCATGAGGGGCGAGTAAATTAAAGGGATAAAAAGAAAGGTTTCTCGCTATCCAAAAAAGTATAGCAACAGCAAATAAAATTTTTACAAAAGATGCAGAATAGAATATTTGTCGCACTAACTCCCGTTTTCTAAAAACATTTATCAAAGCAATTAAAGCTGAATAAACCAGCAAAGGCAAACAGAGTATAAACAGTAAATTATAACTAACAGCCTGCCGTAACTCTCCATGAAGTAACGATAAAAAAGCCCGTTGGGAGCCGCATCCCGGGCAATATAAATGTGTGTAGGAATAAAATATGCACCGTGGGGGAATTAATGAAAAACGGGCATCCGTAAAAAAATATAAGATTATCAGCAGCAACAGAGCTGTTGTGATGATTAATCTTGGAGTCAGGTATTTTTTTTCTGCCATCATTATTATTGCCTTAGATACCCAAAAAACCGGCCTTAGTTAGCCTGCACAAATCTTCTCATTCATGTACTGAGTGCACAAAATTATTTCTGCGTACAACTTCTGCAAAGTTTTCACCAGTTCTCTCACTTTCAATCCATGATTGTATATCGAAATAATATGAAAAACCTCTTTCATACCATGTTTTAAAGAGCGCTGTTACATTTTTTTTTAATTCTTCCAATTGTTGATGCCTCACCTTCTTAGTATCTGCGCCTGACACGGTTTTGAAAAAGTGTAGCATCAATTTCTCTGATTGATAAAACCTTTCCTTCTTTTCCATAAATCGCTGTGCTGATCGGATTTGGTATTCCAATAATTCATAATTCTTCAGTTCATAATGAATGTACATCAATAACAATTTGGCAAAAATAAATTCTTCCAGATCATTGTCAGGCTGATTCATTATTTGCTGAATATATTGAAGTGACTTTTTATACTGATGCCTTGCGTAGCAATTATATGCAATAAAATACCACAGTGTGATCTTAGCCTTCATGCTAAAATTCTTTTCAACCGGCTCCTTTTTATATTCACTTTCCGCAAAAGCGGCACCATCCTCAAATTGCCCGGTGCGGTTATAATATATAAATTGGCAGTTGTACCATTTCTCATAGGCTATAAAATACTTTTCTTTATTCCGAATTGTATCAATTAATGATTTAAACCTTATCATATTTTCTTCAAAGCCTTCATAAATACCACTGCGAATGCATATCACACTATGTTGTAAGTATTCGTTAAGGGTTAGCATTTCAAGTTTGTCGTTCCTGCCTGCATTTTTACGCAGTTCCAGGTAAATTTTTGATGTTTCGAATGCTTTTTTTGGTTGCCCGGTGGCAAGATAGTAGTCGCACAACGTAGTGTTACGGTTACTCAATGCTGTTCTGGAAAGCATATCAGTCTCAGTTGTTTTTAACAGCGGGGCAATAACTTTTGTAAGTTCTTCTTTGTCCTTTTTATTGCGGCAATAAAATTTTTTCCTGAGATGCAGCCGAACCATAGTATAGGTTTCGGCAACCGTTAAATAATTATCTATGATGTTTAAAGTATTACGACGTTCCTTTAATACTCTTATAATATTGGCATCATTGGCATCGTCAGGGTTAAAAACTTCCTTCAAATATTCCAATAGCAGTACAGAAAAATGCCTGGTAAAAGCATCATCTTCAAGGGTTAGCTGTTTTATTTTTTTTAATAAACGATCACTTTGCCCATGCAGCCCTTTATAGTTTAATACTTTGTAGGTTTCAATTAAATCTGTATGGTCACTGTCAAGATCCTTGTAAGCGCCGTAAGATTTTATGGAGGCAACCATTTGATCAAATAAATACTTTTTTATTGAAGGGAAATTGGTGATTTTGTTTTTCGCAAGAAATTTTTGATTGATAATTTTTTCATTGTAGCCCGGTTGCTTATCAATTACATCAAACAATTTAAGATAACTTTTATCGCCCTGTTGAAATTGAGTGTATAGTTTAAAATATCGCTTCTCTGTTTTACTAAGCGACTTTACTAATTCATAAGTTTCTTCTAATAACCCCATTTTCATTAAAACTAAGGTACGGATTTCTTAAAAATATTTTCAATAAAAACCTTCGTAGGATTTTATGAAATTGTATTGTAAAGAATTGAATATAAATATATAATGTTCCTGGTTAGTCAATTTGCATTTGACAAATCACCGATATGTTGGCTTGTGCTTTATCTTTTTGAAAGATACTTTTATATCTGATGAAACGATATCTCAGGAAAGCTTGCATTTTGTAATCGTTATTTCTTTATCTGTAAATGCACAAACTAAAATGGAAGATTTTATTGTCAATGACCAGATTGTTTCTGTAGAGACTATTCTGCAATTAGAAAAAAAATACGGAATAAAATGCTTACCTGGTAATTACTGGTATGATATGATGACCGGAGCATTTGGTATACAAGGTGGCCCGTGTACGGGGATAGGTATAGCAGGATTACAAATTGGTGGTAAATTAAAGGCGAATGCTTCTGCAGGTACAACTAATGTGTTTATTAACGGGAGAGAACTCCACTTTATGGATGTACAGGGTTTACAAACCTTTATTCAGGTTATACCGGGCCGTTACTGGATGGATGCTTATGGTAATTTTGGTTTTGAAAACTATCCGATGATAGGCAATCTGTACGTGTTATACAAGTCAAAATTTGCAGGAGATAAGAAAAATTCCTATTACAAAAGCAATCCGTGGAGCGGTGAAAGCACAAGCTTTGGGAGTGACGGGGAAGGGTTCATGTACTTCTCATCAAAAAAATCTGATGGTACTACCATAGATTATTTTAGTGATTGATAAAAGCAAAGGATGATAATCCCTCTACAAATTTTTTAATATAAATTTTTACCATTAAAAACACACAATCATGAAAATTAAACTTCCCCCTGCAATTCTATTCACAGCCTCAGCAAGAAAAAACTTTAAAGTAAATATCAAATTTCTGCCTATTCTGCTTGTGACGATACTTAACTGTTATACTATTAAAAGTATTTCACAGGTTACAGGTAATGGATTTCATACAATGAGTTCTTCTAAAACAGAGAATCATTATACGGCCAATAATTTTAATAAGTTTGTTTCATATACAAATCCATATCAAAACACAGCCAATGTAACCCCACAAAGATTCGGTCAAAAAACAACACCCAATAATCCAAAAAATATAATTAAGATCAATCTTTCCGCTCTTGTTTTCAAAAACATTTCTCTTCAATATGAAAGAGTAATAAAAAGAAAAATGTCTGTTGCTTTGGGTATTGCTGTTATGCCAAAAACAGGATTGCCATTTAAACAAACACTTATGGATGAATTTGGCAACAATGCCGATGCAAAACGTGCTATTGAAACTACTAAGCTTAGCAACTTTAGCATTACTCCGGAGATCCGTTTTTATGCTGGCAGAAAAGGCGCCCCTGCAGGATTTTATGTAGCCCCTTTCTTACGTTACAATAGTATGAATTTTGAACAGCTTTATGAATTCACTGCAAGTGATGGAAAACTTTATCACCCCTTTATAACCGGTACTATAAATAATTTTGGAGGCGGTATTTTGTTAGGTGCGCAATGGCATCTTAGTAAAACCCTCACATTCGATTGGTGGATTGCAGGGCCAAGTTATGGTACATTAAATGGAGATCTTTCAGGAACAGAAAATATGAGCACAATGTCTGCTGCTGATAAACAAAAGTTAGAAAGAGACATTGAAGATGTTGATCTTCCATTGATAAAAACTGATGCAACTGTTGGTAATAACAAGGTAGATGTTAAGCTAAGTGGCTCCTATGTTGGCTTGCGTACTTTTGGCTTTGCTATTGGGTTTAAATTTTAAATCAATAATTCAATGAAAAATTAGCTTATTTATAATCGAGGCGTTGTAACCGATACTGTTTATGTAAGCGCAAATGTGCATGAGGGATGAAAGCTTTTTAACATGGTAGTTACTTTTAAAGATTTTGGCTGAAGCCCGCAAAGAAAATACAGTGAAAAAGTTTTAAAAATAATAATTATTTTTATTGGAAGCATCTTA
>JBDSAQ010000443.1:0-7759 GCA_039922095.1 Ginsengibacter sp.
TTAGATGTGTGTTTTTTAAAGTCTCTGATTATATCTGAGATATTTCCATGATCTGATTTAGTAGTAATTACAAGATGAATATGGTTGCTCATAATTACCCACGCATACACAATAAGGTCTTTTTGATTGATACAATAATTTAGAGAGTCAACAATGATGTTTTTATATTCTCTTCGTGAAAAAATATCTATCCAATGTATAACTGTAAACCTAACAAAGTAGCAGCCTGCTTTATCGCTTATTAAATATTTATCTCCGCTCATGTTATTTGCAAAATACTAAAAAGCGCAGTGAATTAGTCCTAGTTGCAAACGAGGACTAGAAGAACAAGCTTATCTATTATATCAATGACATTCTTTATCTAACTTCTCTTTAAATTGTAATTCATTGTTTAAAATTGAGACTATCTTATTAATGGCAACCAACGCTTTGTTATTTAAGTCATAATTAGGCAATTTGTCTTCGGGGTTATTATAAGAATATCATCGTCGCCCTTTTGTAGTAAATAATTCAATATGATATGAGAGGCCGTCTGCTATAACTGGAATAATGCCTGTTGAAGATTTCCATTTTTTTGATACTTTATGTTCCGCAGGAAGTTGCAAAACCTGATTCTTGATAAGACTATCCCAACGGTTATTCCAATATTGGCTTAGATCAACACTGTCAGTATTTAATCCGCTAAAAACAATCCAGTCTGTTGTGCAAAAATTATAACTCTTTACACTCCACCTTCCATTTTTACTATGCTTAAAAACAGACACAGCATGAGGTTGAGTAAGTATTTTAAATCCGATAGCTATCGGATCATCTTCTCCTATTTCATAAAATTCCGTTGATAAAATATATACTCAACTGGTTGTTTACATAATTGCCAATCTGGCTGTAATAGGTTGTCATCCATATAATCTAATTTCTCCCAGTCGTCTTTTATCTGTAACTAATATTGCGAACGGATCCCTTGCAGGAAAAGCCATCACGGGCTTTGTTGTTATTTACGTTTTAATATAAAATCTGCAATACCTTCTAAATTATTTTTATAGTCATAAGGACTTCCTAATCGATAGATAGTAAGTTTATAACTATCTGGAATAATATTTTCTTTTAATTCTAAATTAATTACCCCTCCCATAACCCCTCCTGAAGAACTATCTGCATCGGATAAAACCCATTTACTCAAATAATTATTTTCATTTAAAGAATCATTTTCATTTAATAAAAATATCAGAGTAGGTGGAGAGGCTGTATCGATTTTCATAATTTCATTTTCAGAACTATCAAGAGACTTACTCCATTTCTTTTCTGCCCAAACCATCTTAATTGGAAAGACAAAATCTTTGTTATACTTTTTTACATCTTCTATTTTATACTCAGATAAAAAAACATTATTTTCTTTTGATTCTTTTATAGTTTTTGAAATCTGTGTAGCATAATTAAAATCCAATTTAGGATTACATTTTTCAAATATTATAATGCATAAAAAATAAACAAATATTTTAAATGATTTTTGTTTATCTATATTTCGTGTCACTACTTCAAGCCTGAACCAGGCAGGATACGGCGGCCTTCTAATATACATTTTATTCTATCTTATCTTATGGCGGTTAAAACTCCTGTTGACTTTACTGAAGATATTTATTTTATTACATTCACCTGTTAAGATTGGCTTTCTTTATTTGAATTACCAACAGCTATAATACCGTATATAAGCCGTTTGATTATCTCAAAGCAAAAGCACATTTTGTAAAGGGTTATGTCCTGATTAAACGGGATGCCTAATCCATTACAACTCTTCCACTTTTATTCTCAAACCAGGTATTGCGTACGGCACCTATGCCATTAAAACGATATTGTACTCCAACAATTCCGGAGGGGTCGTTTGGAAAAACAAAGGAAGCAGCCAGCATATTGTTCACGATGAAATTCATTTTTTTATTTTTCGTTTCCACCCGAATAGTTGTCCATTCATTAAGGTTTGCTCCAAAGCCGGATAGATCTGCTTCTTTGCTTTTTAATTCCTTACCCGCCGCATAAAGACGTATGTCCCCGGCACAGGCTTTTGCAGCCAACGGGATAATAATAATATCATCCTTGCATTGTATCAATACCTCTACATACTGGCAGGCATTGCTTCCGGCACTAAATTCATTTTTAAGAGTTGTCTCAAAAATAAAGTTGTCATTCATTAGATCGCCTAAATCTCTCTGATTAAAGAATCGAATCCCCGGGGGATCAGGATTCAGAGAAAGGTTATATTTTTTTAAAATGTCTTTATCTATTTCTATCCTGTCATTTTTCTGATACTCTTCTTTATTAAAATAAAGCGGCACAGGTTCTTTTTCTGCCAGGCACAACCATCCGTTTGAGGTGATCTGCAAATCATGGGTTTTAACTACTGTACCATCTATTATGAGTTTTGTGCGGAAAAAACCAGGATAATAATAAATAGCAGAATGCCTCGTATTATTTTTAGATACAAGTGTTTGCCTTCTTATGTCCCACGTTTGTATAATATATATGGAATCGGTTTTTGCTGCAGATGCATCATAGGTAAACACAACAGAATTAGGCACACCTTCTGAAATAATTTTATCAGCTTTAAATTGATATTTTGAGCTATCTATTTGGTTTGCTGAAGTATCCTTTTTTGCAGAAAAGAAAATTAAGGTGGCTGAAAGAAGTAATACTCCCGATATTAAAGAAACAGGAATTGTCAATCTTTGTTTCCTTTTTGGTTCTGCCAGCTTTTCTTCAACAACTTCAGTTTGCTCCAGTGTGCCTTCATCCCCCTTTCCGTCGGAGAGGGCCGGGGTGAGGTTGTCGGTATTTTTTATAGTGTTTGTAAATGACCTCCAATCTTCAAAGTCTAAAAATTTGGCAAGTGTATTTAATGTGGTGAGGGTGGGTGAGTGGTTGTATTTTACCTTTCCCCATATTCGCTTTAATGTAGTAACGCTAAGTATTACGTGGATCTTTTCTTCTATAGCTGAACTGAGTTTTTCAAAATCATAATTAACCCAATTTCGTCCCGGCCCCCAGCTTAGCCTTTCTTCTATTAGCTGAATGCATCGTTTAATATATAATTCCTCAGCAATCTCATTCATGTGTTACAAAATATTGGGTTGAACAGAATTTGCACAAACTTGATAAGTGTTTGGACAGGTTTTTAAACGCAATCGCAACAGCTTTACAAAGATAACTTACAAGATAAATAATTAAGTGGAGGATATCGGATAAGTAGTAAGAAGAACAATGTTTAAATAAGTCCACATTTTAAAACCATATTTAATTACATAAACGCTATAAAATGAAAAATCTTTTTTGTGTTTTTATCCTGATTTTTTTTAGCTCTCAACTCTTAGCTCAAAAACAAAAGGCAAAACAAACCGCTTCGTCAGCATCTGAAATTAAAGTTTCATTATCTCCTGAGCATTGGGATTTCCAGGAAGGGAAGGTTGAATTTTTAGAATATAAAGGTTTGAAAGCAATAAGGTTGAATGAAAATTCTGGGTCTATGATTTATAAAGATCTCAATTTTATAAACGGTACCATTGAGTTTGATGTAGAAGTAAATCAGCCCCAACCTTTTGCCACAATCTATTTTCGCTGGCAAAATAAAGATGAAGCAGAACATGTTTATCTAAGAACAGGAACTGCCTTACGTAAAAATGCTTTCGACGCTGTTCAGTATGCAAGTATTATCAAAGGGGTAAATATTTGGGATCTGCAGCATGAGTTTCAATCGGGGGCGGATATTAAAATAGCAGAATGGAATCATGTAAAGCTAATTGTTTCGGGCAAGCAGCTGAGGGTGTATGTTAATAATGGGGCCGGGCCAAATCTTGAAATTCCATGCCTGGAAGGCAATACACCGGAAGGTAAAATCGGCATCGGTACTGGTTTTCCAGGGCAGGCTGTTTTTGCTAATTTAATAGTAAAACCAAATGAAACTGCCGGGCTCTCAGAACAACCGGGAGCCGACCTTACCAAACATGATACCCGTTACATCAGGACCTGGCAGGTTTCTAAAACCGATTCATTGCCTTATGGCACGGAGGTAAATGGTTTTATGTTACCCAAAGCTGATATCGCCTGGCAGAACATAGATGCTGAACGCAGGGGATTGGTAAATTTATCCAGGAAATTTGGAAGCAGCGGATACCGCCAGTTTGTTTGGCTGCAGGCTAAAATTAAATCAGAATTTAACCAGGTACAGGAACTAAAGATGGGGTTCAGTGATGAAATTTGGGTATTTATAAATCAAAGACCTGTGTATGTTGACAAAAATATTTACTATCAGAATATGCGCAAAAGTCCTAATGGGCGGATCTCATTAGATAATTGTTCATTCCAGCTTCCCCTGGTAAAAGGTGATAATCAACTGCTCATTGCCGTTGCCAATGATTTTTATGGCTGGGGAATTATGGCCCGTCTTGAGAATTTAGATGGTATTGAATTAATAAGATAAAATTATTAGGTCCATATCTGCGCCTATAATTATCTATTGAGAAAGAGATATTTAATAAATTCTAATTATTCAATGGGAAACCTTCATAAATTTCCTTCAATTCCAAAGAGATTTGAATTGAGTGCATGTAAAGAGTTTCATCAATGTTTTTATATTCTTTCAGCTCCCAGTTGCCGTCTGTATTAATATAAAAAGCTTCCACGTTTATTGAAACTGAATCAATCAAAATATATTCTTTCAATGTTGCAATATCTCTGCAGAGCTTAAACTTTTCGCCGCGGTCATAATTTTTGGTAGAAGGAGATAGCACTTCAATAATAACTGTAGGGTTAAGAACGTTCCAATCATCATTGTTCAATGTAATAATCTCACCACAAATAATAGAGATGTCAGGATAGGTAAAGAGAGTATTTTTTTCAATATGAATTCTTTGGTCGCTGTTGAAAGGCCTGCACTGCTTACCTCTTAGTTCCTGCATCAGGCTGCCAAATATATTACCTGCAATAATATTATGTGATACTTTAGGCCCTGACATGGCAAAAATTTCTCCCTGGTAGTACTCATGCTTTTCTGTTGCAACCTCTTCCATTTGCAGGTATTCTGCAATGGTATATTTATTTTTACTGTAGGCAATTGCTGGTTCTTTTACTTCCATATTTAAAAATACAAAGTTTATATGAGATGAAATGTAGTGCCAATGCTTGCCATGATTTGTGCAGGAGCTCTAATGTTATTTGATCTCTATTACCTGCTGTTGTAACCCCGGGGAAGAGATCGTAATTTTTACCGGGCCAGCCTTTCCGGTGGATGTAATGTAGGCCAGCAACTTTCCATGGAACGCTTTGCGTTTATTTGATCTATAATCTTCATGGCTTACAGAACTTCCGCTTTCAAGGCCTGCTAATATTGCGGGCCCTTGTACAGTAACTGTAATTTCATTTTCTGCATTATATACAGTGGTGCTATTTTTATCCGCAATATATATTTCAATATGCGCCAGTTCTTTTTTGTTTTTATTGAATGAGATTTTGTCGGATGTGGCTTTTATCGAAAAAGGTTAACCGGCTGTTTTTAATGAGTGATGGCTTACTTCCCTTCCACTTTTATATCCTTTTGCTAACAGTTCCCCGGCCTGATACTTAATATTCCAAACCAGCATTTTTTCTTTAACCCCCGCCATTGATTTCTTCCCCAGCGATATTCTATTGACAAATAATTCTGCCTCATCACAATTAGTAAAACAGGTAACTTTTAAGCTATCTGTTTGTATGTTATACGATGGAATTATATCATTTTTGCGCCCTCTTCTGTTACTTCCGCTGCCGGCCATTGCTGACGTACCAATGTATATCATTGGCTTATCACTCCAAAGGCTTTGCCTGAAATAATAATCCGGCTTTTTAAAACCAGCAAGGTCAAGTAATCCGGCTTCACTGCTTCTGGATGGCCACTGGCAGGCTTCTCCGAGATAATCTACACCTGTCCAAAGATATTGTGCTGAAATGTAATCATTATCTGCAACTGCATTCCAGGCATCGAGGCCCATACCGTTTTCACTGCCCTGGATAATACGGTCAGGATATTTTTTATGGTCATCAGCATAGCGAAATTCCTGGTAATTATAGCCAACCACATCAAGTACCTCAGGATATCCTACTTCGTTTGACATTACCACACCGGCAAGCGCTGCTGTTATAGGTCTTGTGGTATCAGTTTGTTTTACCACTTCAGCCAAATGCCTGGCTATTTCCGTTAAGCGGCTTGCAGGAGGATACCCTGGTGTATATCCCCTGCCATAGATTTGCGGATTGTTTCCTGTGTTCAGTATCTCATGTGTATAAGGATCATTCGGATAATCAATTTCATTGCCAATACTCCATAAAATAATAGAGGGATGATTACGGTTGCGCAATATCATATCTCTCAGATCCCGATCCGACCACTCTTTAAAATATTCATGAGTGCCATCCTTTCCCGGGGTTCCAACATTCCAGCCTTTTATCCATTTGTTTTTGCCAAGGTCCCACTCATCAAATGCCTCATCTATTACCAGCAGGCCCATGCGGTCGAAGAGATCATACAAATAATCAGCATGTGGGTTATGACTTAAGCGAACAGAGTTGCTGCCACCTTCTTTTAAGATCCTCAGTCTTCTTTCCCATACTTCTCCAGGCACTGCAACACCAAATACGCCTGCATTATCATGAATACATACGCCCTTGATTTTTAAATTTTTGCCATTTAGAAAAAAGCCTTTATCCTTATCAAATATTGCACTGCGAATACCAACATTTTGTACAACATCATCTCTTTTTTTCCCATTTACAAATAAAGAAACATCAAGCTTATAAAGTAGCGGATGCTCTATCGACCACAGCAAAGGTTTATTAACCGGAAGATTAATGGTGACACCAGAACTGTCACCGGCAGAGGATTTAATAGTCTTTTGTTCCTGGGCAACCTGTTTTCCCTGCGGATCAAATAAAATACACTTAACAACAACTTCAGTTGCTGAAGAAGAAAGGTTAGTAAAGGAAACTGCAACTTTTGTAAAAGCTTTTTCTTTCGTGATTTCAGCAGTTGAAAAGGCAATCCCCCACAGATCAATACTTACCGGGTCAGTTGCTGTTAAGTAAACATTGCGATAAATACCCGAGCCTGTGTACCACCTTGAATCGGCAAATTCTGAATGGTCTGCTTTAACGGCAACAATGTTTTTACCGGTAGTATGTAAGTACCCGGTAAGCTCATACCGGAACGGTATAAAGCCATTTGGTCTTTTGCCGAGATAATGACCATTTATCCATACCTCGCTGTTCCTGTACACACCATCAAAGTATAAGTAAACATTTTTAGAACGCATAGCCGGCGCCAGTTCAAAGGTTTTGCGGTACCACCCGATACCTGCAGGCAGATAAGCGGTAGCGCTTGCCCACTGTTCATCAAAAGGCCCTTCTATACTCCAGTCGTGGGGAAGGTTTACACTTCGCCAGTCGTTATCTGTAAATGTTTCTTTATTAGCATTGGTAATATCTCCTTTATAAAACTTCCAGTTGTCATTAAAAAGAACGGTCTGTCGTGCTTCCTGTGCAAACAGTGAGTTTAAACAAATGAACATTGTTACCAGTACAATAAGATTGTATTGTCTTATCAATTTAAAATTTAGCTAACACTAATACGGGATAAAAGTGTTGATGGGAAACGTTGATAGGAAAATATTAACTCATTTTCCAAAGCCAAGGTACAGAACTAAAGATGCTGAGGGGAGCTTCGAACACCTGCAATAATACT
>JBDSAQ010000444.1:0-5125 GCA_039922095.1 Ginsengibacter sp.
GAGGTTTTAGAAAAAAAGCTCACAAATCCTGAACGGGTAATATATATCTGTGCAGATGATTTAGCTGCCATTAAAAAGCAAAGGATTAGAACCGGTAATATTTTTTTCATCCTGATTTTTTTAGATTAGTTGTTAGGTGCGCCATTGTTTATCCATGCCCTTATTATATTAATCTCACACGCAGGAAGCTGTGGCAATCCATTGGGCATGGGTGTATAACCGGGAGCATGGGTTATTGCATTTATAAGATTAGTATTATCTACCTGTATTTTTAATTTACTATAGCCATCCAGATTTATACCGCCTTCATGTTGCCCGTTACCATGGCAGCTATAACAATTATTTTGTATAATGGGCAAAACATTTACTGAATACTTAATATTTTCTGTATTACATAGGGCCGGGCCTCCCTGTTTATTTATAAGATTTTCTTCATTCTCTTTTTTACAGGCTGTTATACTCACAATAAATATCAGCCCCATTCCTATTGCAAAAAGTCTTTGCAGGTGTATCATTTTAAATTAAATTTTATAATTTAATAATGCAGTCTACAAGATTTACATCCATAGTATAGCCACTGCATTTTCCTTTTATTGTTATCGTTGCTGATACTTTAGGCATGGGCTTTTTATTACTCTCATCATTACTTAGTTTGCAGCTTATTCCCCCCATGTCATCGCCTGAGCCTAAAAAAATAATTTGGGAGCCGTTAGTATTTTGTACATCAGAAACCTTCCCTGTTACTTCAATTACTTTGTTTAAATATTTTTTATTAGCAAGTGTTTCATCCTGCTGAAAATCTTTATAAAAGTCTGTTGATGTTATATTAACATCCGTATCAATATTGGATATACCGGTGTGTGGCTTATTGTATAAGTAGTATACAATTAAGGCAATAATAAGCAGTACAAGGCCTACCCCTGTTAAAGCAACCTTTGCTTTCATTAGAACACTTTTAAAATAAATTTTTAGTAAACCCGAGATAAACTCCTGAACTTGTTATGGGCAAGCTGCCAATTCCAATACCTTTAAAAGGCACTTTTATATACGGCTCTATTCGCAATATGCCGGACTTACCCACATTCCGGCTATAACCTGCACCAACATTAATTACTGAAACAAGGTTTTTGGAAGAATTATTAAATGATAATTCTTTTTCCATCGGTTGTCCATAACTCACGTATCGGTATTTATAGTCTTCTCTTTTCATCAGGTAAGAGGAGGCGCCGATAATACCAAACCAACTTACTTTTTTATTTGATTTAAAATCGTATTTTATATTTACAGGCAGTTCTATCATGTGGCAATCCCCATCAATATTCTCAATTTTTGTCCAGGATGATACATAGGGTATATTTTTTGTGCTGAAGTATTGGCCCTGGGAATAATAATATTTCTTATCTATGTGCACACCACTTTCGATACTCCATTTTTTATTGATTCTATAACCCACAATTATTCCGGCGCTAAAGCCTGTTTTAATTATTTTTTGAAATTTAACCATACTTAAATCCGGCCCTCCAATTATGCCTGCATATAAATGTTTTTGCCTGTTCATTGGTTTATTAGCCTTTGTTGCAATTGGCTTTAAAGAGTCTGCGGCAGATGTTGTTTTATTTTCATCTTGTTTTACCTGGCTATAAGGTTGCGGATTAAGGTTTGGTTCTTTATTATTATTGGCTTCTTTAATTGATGGAGTTGTGTAGCTAAAATTTTCGTCATTAACATTCGCAGCCTCAGTTTTATTATCATGCCTTTCCGTTAAACTCTTACCATCAATATTTTCAACTCCTTTATTCTGTGAATACTTATATTTTTCAACAGGAATATTTGCCGGTTCACTTGTATTAAATGTTTGCACTCTATTTTTAGTTACTATTTTTTTTGAAGAGGGAGCTCTATTATCTTTATCCGGCAAAATTGTTTTTATAGTTAATTCTTCTTCTGTTCCTTTTAACTCTTCTGTTCCCTTTAACTCTTTTGTTCCCTTTAATTCTTTTGATTTTAAATTTTCTTTATTTATATCTGTTTGTTTTGATAAGCTACTATTGTGTTTCTCCGCCAGGTTCCCTCCATGTATATTTTTATTATCGGGATTAGAAATGTATTTATTTAAAACAAGCATAAGAGGTATAAGCAACAGGAGCAGCCATAAAAGCCTTCGTGATCTTTTTTTAGTAGTCGTATTATCCAAAGGCACATTTAAAAGTTGCAATACCTTACGCACTTCGTTCCAGTCACTGCTGTCTGTATTAAGCGGGTAATGCTCTGCTGCCCTTTTAAACAACTCATCCATATCGTCATTTACCTCTGGCATATGCTTTTGGGTATTTCATTATTTTTTATAAATTTTTGCAACAGGCCTCTTGCTTTTGAAAGATTTGATTTTGAAGTGCCGGTTGCTATTTTTAAATGTGCTGCAATCTCCTTGTGCGTAAAGCCATCAATAACATACAGGTTAAATACCATACGGTACATAGTAGGCAGCTTTCTTACTTCTTCAATGATATCCTTGTATAAAACCATCTGGTCAGATTGATTCCTTTTATCCTCAAGCCACATATTTTCATTAAGATCACCAATCTCAGGTAAAAAATTATCTTTTCTTAACCTGTCAATCGCAGTATTTATCATTATGGTTTTTATCCATCCCATAAGCATCATTTCAGCTTTATCGGGAGTATCGCAACGAAACTGTTCAATCTTTCTGAAGATTTTTACAAATCCATCATTTACAACATCCACTGCCTTTTCATACCGGTATATATATCTGAAAACAATCTTTAGGGCATACCCATAATACTTTTCATAGAGCTTCTTTTGATCTCTGTGATCATTTCTCAGGCATCCTGATATTATGGAATGTACACTCTCCAAATAAATGTTTTTATTATTGGCTTGATTACTTAATACGAAAGTTTTAATAATGAGTTGCTTTGCTCAAAAAAATTATTCTTATTGGCAGCTAACTATCCAAAGGTAATGGAACTCAAAACTATAGGAATTTGAAATTTTCTTACCTCTGGAAGCCTGTTATCAGGGTATTAATAACTGCTAAAAGATTTTAAAACAGGCAGCATTTCCATAATAAATATTTTATATTTGGTTTTAATATATTTTTCAATATTAAATTTTTGACCCCACTGGAACGTATGTCAAAACAATTTGCTGCACTATTCTCTTCCTTTAATTATTTTGAAGCTTTATTTAATAACACAGTACAAAATACTGTTCTGCTATTTGACAAACATGGATTTGTAAGAGCCGTGAACCAGGCTTTCACAAATTGCTTTGGCTACGAACCCGAAGATATTATTGGACAATATATAAACATCCTGTTTACAGATGAAGATCAAAAAAAAGGTTTACCCGAAAAGGAATTGAATAGCGTTTTAACTACGGGCCAGGGCTCTGATAATAATTACCTCGTTACAAAAGATAAAACTCTGATATGGGTATCAGGAGAAACAATACTTGTAAAAAATGATGAGGGCGGGGTTAGCATTTTAAAGGTGATCCAAAATATACATCAGCAAAAAAAATCAGAGCTTTCCATACAGCATTTGAATGAATTTAACGAAAATATACTTAGCTCAATTGCAGATGTAGTAATTGTAGTAGATGAGAATATGGATGTGATAAAAGCTAACAGGGCTTTCTCTAACCTGTTTAAGTATAATGAACAGGGTATTAAACCAATGAATTTTGCAGATCTTATAAAACCATATGACCCCTTTGGTGTAATACAAAGTAATATTGAAAATGCACTTATATCCAAAACAGGTTTTATAAATCCTCCTGTAGAGATAGAAACATCTTCAGGAGAAAAAAGAATATTTGATATTACCTGTAGTATAATTCAGCATAGTGATGGAAAAAATAATTTAATACTTGTTATACATGATATCACTGTACACAAACAGGTAGAAAGGGAAAGGGAGGATGTAATTGGCTTTGTAGCCCATGAGCTTAGAAATCCGCTGGCTAACCTGGTTTTGTGCAATGATATAATGAGCGAGGCAATAAAAGAGAATAACCAGGAAGAATTAAATGACATGCTTCAGCGAAGCAAAAACAACGTATCACGTCTTAATAAAATGATAGCAGAGTTATATGACGCTACGAGAGTAAACTCCGGAAATCTGAAATTGGATATATCCGTTTTTAATTTTGAGGAGATGATTAAAGAGGCAATAGATACAGTAGAGGTGCTGCAGCCTTCTTATAATATACTTGTGAAAGGAGATGGAAATATCCAGGTTAGTGGCGACAGGTACAGGCTGATACAGGTCGTAACAAATTATCTGAGTAATGGTATTAAATATTCAAATGGCAAAACAGATGTTACTCTTACTATACATCATGATAATAAATCAATAACTGTATCAGTAAAAGATGAGGGATTAGGAATATCAAAGAACCAGCTACCCTATATTTTTGAGCGTTTTTTTAGGGCAGAAAAAACTAAAAATCTTGAAGGCATCGGATTAGGATTGTACCTAAGCCGGCAAATAATACATGCACACAAAGGCCATGTATGGGCTGAGAGTGAGGAAGGAAAAGGCTCAGTTTTTTATTTTTCAATACCAGTTCAATAAGGAAATATTAACCCCCAATGTGGATTTTAGAAAAATGGCATATGTATTGATTAACGAATTCTATAATATATGCTCATGAAAAAGATATTGGTGATTAATAACGATTTTGATACAATGACCCTTTTAAAAAACTGGCTCGAAAAAAAAGCTTACAAAGTAGAATATACAGGTTCCAAGGAAGAGGTACCACTTATCATGAAAGAATTTAAGCCAGAACTTGTAATAGTTGATGTACTACAAAGAGAAGTGGCTGAAAACTTAAAATTCCATGATACAACCCGAATTGTCCCGGTTTTACTAATGACGGGTTACACCTTAAGAGCGCAAAAAAATAAACTGCCTGTTGATGATACTATCGAAAAACCATTTAACCTTTCTTTATTAGAAAAAAAGATTGAGAAACTTTTACAAAAAACGGGTTAATGTACATTAAGTGCAGCATTGTTTCAATCTTTATTTATGGTAAGCCTATGCGAATGGACTAAGTTACCTTACTACAAATATTGTAATGCTTTACCAATATTAGC
>JBDSAQ010000445.1:0-22116 GCA_039922095.1 Ginsengibacter sp.
CTTTGCGGCAAATTTGGAAAAGTGTATGAGTGTTAAAACCTTGAAATCTTTATTGGTAGCGGTTTTCAGTCTTATTATGATGGGTTTTTTTAATACTGCCATAGCCCAGGAAAGAGATACAACAAAAAACACATTTGATGCAGATGAAGTTATATTCGGCCACGTTCTCGATGCACACGAATTCCATTTTCTCTCCTACAAAACAAGTGATGACAGGGATCATCATGTCACCATTCCTCTTCCCATAATTCTCTACTCTCCGCAAAAAGGATTTGATGTTTTTATGTCATCAGAGTTTCAGCACGGAGAACACAGGTACAAAGGTTATGAGCTTTTGACAAATGAAAAATTACAAAACGAAAACCTTGATCCGGAAAAATACACGGCGGGCCAGATTGTAGCCGTAAATGATAAAAATGAGATTGATAGCAGTATAAGGGTTTATGATCTCTCCCTTACAAGAAATGTTGTGCAAATGTTTCTCTCCCTTTTATTATTAGTATGGGTTTTACTGTATATGGCAAAGAAGTACCGTTCAGGACAAGGGGTAACTACTGCACCTAAAGGCGTGCAGAATTTGATTGAGCCTGTTATCACTTTTATAAGGGATGAGGTTGCAAAACCCAATCTTGGAGATAAATACAAAAAATATTTTCCTTACCTGCTTACCGTTTTCTTCTTTATTCTTATAAATAACCTGGTGGGTTTAATCCCCGGCACGGCAAATGTTACAGGAAACATCGCCTTTACCCTGGTGCTTGCTCTTATTTCATTTATCATCATAATGTTCAGTACTAAAAGGCACTACTGGATGCATATTATTTGGCCTCCGGGTATTCCTTTTGGAGTAAAGA
Organism: Ginsengibacter sp.; assembly: GCA_039922095.1. Lineage (GTDB taxonomy): Bacteria > Bacteroidota > Bacteroidia > Chitinophagales > Chitinophagaceae > Ginsengibacter. Next base: position 855 of record JBDSAQ010000445.1, read on the forward strand.
TTATTTTAATTCCAGTGGAGATACTGGGCATTTTTACAAAGCCATTTGCCCTGATGATCCGGCTTTTTGCCAATATGATTGCAGGTCACATCATCATTATTTGTTTAATTTCACTCATATTTATTTTTGGTTCATTGAGTGCAGGTATAGGATGGGGATTTTCCCCGCTTTCGATTGCATTTGTAGTTTTTATTTATTTCATTGAATTGCTGGTGGCTTTTTTGCAGGCGTACATCTTTACTAACCTTACTGCCGTGTTTATAGGCCAGGCTTTTGAAGGCAGTCATCATGCGGAAGAGAGTCATGATGATCCGGTTTTAGTTTAGCAATCTTTTTTTTAATATAAAACAAGTATTATGGATCTATTAAACGTTTTTTTAAGCGCAATACCCTGGGCAAATGCAGGAGGAGCCATTGGCGCAGGCTTGGGCGCAGTCGGCGCTGGTATCGGTATCGGGCAAATTGGTAAGGGCGCCTTAGAGGCTATTGCCCGTCAGCCGGAAGCTTCCAACGATATAAGGGCTAACATGATCCTTACTGCTGCATTAGTTGAAGGTGTTGCCCTTTTTGCAGTAATTGTAGGTATTCTGGCCATGTTCGTTAAATAACAAATTACTGCACTCAAAGTACAGGACGGAGAGTGCAGTATTTTGCTAACCCTTTAAACCCTTAAACGTCTTAAACACCTTCATATGCAATTACTTACTCCTGCTTTTGGATTGATTCTCTGGACGATATTAGCTTTTGTTATAGTCTTTTTTATCCTGAAAAAATTTGCCTGGAAGCCTATACTGAATTCTATGAATCAGCGTGAACAAGGCATTGCTGACTCATTATCTACAGCAGAAAGAATCAGGGGAGAAATGGCTCTCTTAAAAAGTGAGAATGAAGAACTATTAGTTAAGGCCCGTGAAGAAAGAGCCTTAATGCTTAGAGAAGCTAAAGAAACCAAAGAAAAAATTATCAATGATGCAAAGGAACAGGCAAAAATAGAAACCAATAAAATAATTGCTGATGCCCAGTCGGCCATTGATCAGCAAAAAATGGCTGCCATTACTGATTTAAAAAACCAGATTGGTAATCTTGTAATTGAAGTAAGCGAGAAAATCCTTCGCCGGGAATTGAATAACAAACAAGAGCAGGAAACTTATATTAAGCAATTAACTGATAATGTAAAATTGAATTAACTAACAAAGAATAAAGTATTTGCTATAAATAATAACCTTTAAAAATAACAAACAGTAAGTTCCTCCTTGGGAGGGATTTAGGGAGGTTTTTTCAATATGAATAATCCACGTTTAGCCATAAGATATGCAAAAAGCCTGATTGACCAGGCTAAGGAAAAAGATCAATTGACTGAAGTGTATGATGACATGCGGTTTTTGCAGAACACTTGCGATAACAATCCCGGTTTTGTTGCCTTACTGGACAGCCCCATTATGGATGAGCATAAAAAAAATAAAATCATTGAAGCTGTAACAACAGGCCGTGTAAGCGGCCTAACCACTAATTTCATAAAATTATTAGCGTCAAAAAACAGGGAATCAAATTTGCCTGAAATCATCTCGGCTTATATTGATCAGTATAATAAACTGAAAGGTATTCACAAAGCAAAATTGACTACTGCAACACAACTAAGTAATGAATTAAAAGATTCTTTCATCAATAAAATAAAAACTTCAAACAATATTTCAATCATTGAGCTGGAAACGGTTGTTGATGAAAAATTGATCGGTGGCTTTGTTTTAGAAATGGATGGAAAATTATTAGATGCAAGTATTTTGAGAGATTTGAATGATGTTAGAAAACAATTCCAGGATAACGAATGGATACATAAACTCAGATAATTATTCGGAAATTTTTATAGTAAGTTCTATTAAAATTCTCGGTGTTAGAATGATGTAAAATTTGATACTCAACCTTTGTTCGCATACCTTTGCCCTCCAAAAATTAAATATTTTATATGTTAGCTATAAAGCCAGATGAGATATCCTCAATACTCCGTGAGCAACTAAATAATTTTAGTGTTGAAGCAAATCTTGAAGAAGTTGGAACAGTACTCCAAGTAGGTGATGGTATTGCAAGAGTTTACGGATTAAATAATGTTGGCGCAGGTGAATTGGTGGAATTTGAAAATGGCGTAAAAGCGATTGCTTTAAACCTTGAAGAAGATAATGTTGGTGTTGTATTAATGGGTGATAGCGGAGATATCAAGGAAGGCGGAACAGTAAGGCGTACCGGAAAGATCGCTTCTATAAAAGTTGGGGATGGGCTGGCTGGTCGTGTTATAAATACACTGGGAGATCCAATTGATGGCAAAGGCCCGCTCCAGGGGGAGCTATACGAAATGCCTTTGGAAAGAAAAGCCCCGGGAGTAATTTTTCGTGAGCCTGTTAAAGAGCCTTTACAAACAGGTATTAAGGCAATTGATGCTATGATCCCCATTGGACGTGGACAAAGAGAATTGGTAATCGGGGATCGGCAAACAGGCAAGAGTGCCATTTGTGTAGATACTATTATAAACCAAAAAGAATTTTATAAGGCCGGCAAACCGGTTTACTGTATCTATGTCGCTATTGGCCAAAAGGCATCTACTATTGCGGGGGTTATGAAAACTCTTCAGGATAATGATGCTATGGAATATACAACTATTGTTGCGGCATCTGCATCCGACCCTGCTCCTCTGCAATTTTATGCTCCTTTTGCAGGCGCAGCCATCGGTGAGTTTTTTCGGGATACCGGTCGTCCGGCTTTGATTATTTATGATGATCTTTCCAAGCAGGCAGTAGCTTATCGTGAAGTTTCACTTTTATTAAGAAGGCCTCCTGGACGTGAAGCTTACCCCGGGGATGTATTCTATTTACACAGTCGTTTACTGGAAAGGGCTGCCAAAATAATTACCAAAGATGAGATAGCCCAAAAAATGAATGATCTGCCGGAAAGTATAAGGCATCTTGCCAAAGGCGGCGGTTCACTAACGGCATTACCTATTATTGAAACGCAGGCTGGTGACGTATCTGCGTATATTCCCACGAATGTAATTTCAATTACAGATGGCCAGATATTTTTAGAAGGTAATCTTTTCAATGCTGGTATTCGTCCTGCTATTAACGTGGGTATTTCTGTAAGCCGTGTAGGAGGAAATGCCCAGATAAAATCAATGAAGAAAGTGGCTGGTACTTTAAAGCTCGACCAGGCATTATACCGGGAGTTGGAAGCCTTTTCAAAGTTTGGTGGCGATCTTGATGCTGCTACAAAAGCAGTATTGGACAAAGGTGCCAGAAATGTGGAAATTTTAAAGCAACCACAATTTGCTCCTTACTCAGTGGAAAAACAGGTTGCCATAATTTACCTTGGTACTTATGGTTTGATAAGTGATGTTGCCGTAAAAAATGTAAAGGCTTTTGAAGAGCATTTTTTAATGGAGATGGATAATAAATACGCTGATATATTAGCCGAATTCAAAAAGGGGAATTTACCCGAGGATGCTATTAAAAAGATGACTGTGTTAGCTAAGGAGTTAGCCCAGCAATACAAATAAGAAGTACATTACTTTGGAATATTTGGGGAGATGATTCTCCCCTTTTTTTATTTAAATATGTTTTCAATGAGATGAATTTATATCATCTAAAACAAGACTCCTCTACAATACTTAAAAAAAATTAATTTGGTGAAATCCCACCTTCCGGGTGTCCTCACCCGACATTCCTTAATCACAATTTCTATTAAATGATTAAGCAGTTTAAATCCGATAGCAATCGGATCATCTTTTTTTGTTTCATGAATTCTGTTTATGAAAATCTATACTCAACTAGTTCCTTTTTATACATTACTGGTTTACTTAATTTTCTTTTATAGGTTTTTTATCCTGGCGCAAGAAATCTCCATCACATACCTCGCCTCATTCTTGCGTCATGACAGGGGCTCGGACTAATAGAGGTAGGTCTATTGCCATCTTTGATGCAACATTGAAAAGAACTTATCTTATGTATCATTCGTGACCCAACCCACGGTGACAAAAACTTCAGATTTGTTCTTTTCTTTCACGACACCAGATACGGCTTAGGAAGGGAGTTGTTTATTTATGTGTCCTGATATGTCACTTCCGGCATCAAGGCTACCATTTACAGCTTTTATCTATTTTCAAAAGATAATTTACGTTTAATAATTGAAGGCATCTCTCACAAATAAGTCACTGCCTCGTGCAATGTTTGTATCACTTACCAACTTATTTTTTGATTTATATACTTTAAATTCTATCCATGCGTTTTGATAACAATTCCCGCGAAACTTACGTGAAAACATCAATGCTAATTATATCAGCAGGATGAAATGCACATACCCCATCCCCTTAAAAAGCTGCACTTGTAGATTGCTGCGCTTGATAAATGAAATCTAACCTAATAGTTTTTAAACGATTAAAATGATTAAAAAAATATCATCGGGCTTTTTATTTTTAATACTAATATCAAACTATTTACACTCCCAGATATTGACTGTATCCCGGGGTACTGATCTTGTGATTAAATCTGGTACGCCTTTTTTTGCTGGTAGTATTGTTCTTACTCCTTCATCAGATTTTACATTAAGTGACATAAGTATAAGCAAAAACACAGTAATAGCTCATCCTGCAAACAATATTTATATCGCCAGGGTGTATAAATTCAGTGGCAACACCAATCCATTTAGCGGCAGCATAAAAATTAATTACCAGGACGGCGCAGAATTAAATGGACTCTCAGAAAATACTCTTCAAATTAAATCTACACAATGGCACCACGTGGCAATTTTTTAATAGTGCTTCTAATGTGTAGTAAACAATTATGTGCTTACGACTTCACTCTCAGGCATCCAGCTAAATGAATTAACCCTTGCAGCGAGTGGCTTTGCATTACCCCTGCAATGGCGCTCATTCATTGCTAAAAAACAAGAGGAAAATGTTCTGCTGCGCAACTGTAGAATTCTTTTGCAACTTCGCTCTCAGAATTGCTGAATACACGGTAAGACCCGACGACATTAATGGAACTGATTTCGCTGAATTCAACTTTAGCGGAAGTTTGAAGGCAAACCTGTTATTCACAATAATATGTTCCGCTAAACCTCCATAACAGTCGACTCCGATTACTTTTTGCTTAGGGCAAAATTGTTCATTGCCTTCTCTGCAAAACCGGCACTTAAAACAGGCGTCCTGCTGATACCCGATACCAACCCGGTCGTCAATTTTCAGATTACTTACTGCTGAACCAGTCTTTTCTATTATACCGATAATTTCATGACCCGGAACAATTGGGAATTTTGTATCATTCCAATCATTATTGATAGCCTGGGTGTCTCCCGTTGCAATTCCGCAGTATGTAATTCTAACAAGTACATCATTACTGCGCAATTTTTTTTCGTATAAAAAAGGCTCTGCCTTACCCCCTTCATTTTTAATTGCAAATGCTTTAATCCTCATAACGATTTAATATCCTTTGCTACTATGGATAAATCATTGTTAAGTTGATGCCCGCCGATTGCTATTTTCCGTACGGTTGCCTGTGGCAGCTTTTCGGCGTATAAAAAAAGATGTTCAAGTGGCAATTCTTCATCATCCTGGCAATGGTACAAAAAAACAGGAACATCTTTTGGCAGCTTTTCGGCAAAATTTTTCTGAAGGATAAAACCCTGTTTCCAATCTTCATTACCACTCCAAAACGGAGTGGAAGCAAGAAAAATACCTTTGATTTTGTTTGCTATAATATTCTCTGAAAGGTATTTTAAGATCATTGAAGCACCGAAAGAATGTCCTGCTAAAATCAAATCGGTGTTGGTCTGAGAAATTTCGTTCCCTATTTGAACCATCCACCCATAATCGGATGCAGTTTCATCACTCTTAAATTCAGGATAGCTGACAGCATATTCTTTTCCTAAAGATTGTTGTAGTGAGTCAGCTAATTTCTTATCGGCTTCATAGCCCCCATTACCGCCACCTCCAATAAATAATACTTGCTTGTTCATATATTAGAGTTATTCTTAACTATTCCAACATAAGTGCTATCGGTCTTTGATAAAGCTTGCTCTTCTTATAATTCCTTATTATAAATAGAAAACTATTACTTTAAAAAGTTGCTCAAAGTAACCGGCATTAATTGTGCAAATACGGTCTCTTGTTGAATTATAACTGCTTTCCAAAATATCAAACTGTGAGAAAGCTTTAAACTTTGCAGAACCAAGATATGTTTCCATCACCCTGAGGCTTAGCTTCTCAGAGCTTAAAATTGAAAATAAAATCAGCTTAAACATTACTTCCCCGGGCAACTTCTTTACCTGGGCGTCTGCTTTAGTATCAACAGCTAAATCTCTAAACGTTTTTGGCGGGATAAGTTTAATAAGTTCTTCTACTGTCATTAAACAAAATTAATACCTTACAGGTTTCGAACACTTGTGATTAGAGACATGCGCCAGAGCAGGGGCATATAGCGAAGTTCCTGGTCTAATTTTTTTCAACGCTTTAGGCTATGAAAATATATGCACAAAGGCAGCATTGAGTAATAATAAAAACCGAATATGGGACTTAAAAGCAAAATAGCAATACAATTATGGAAAGTTTTTGGCATCTGCTTTTGCTGCTTATACACCTCCTGCAGTAATAATAGTTTTTATGAATTTGATACAGATTACACATCCTATCAAATATTTTGTGGCGAAAACGATATTGTCCGAATAGTAAGAACTGATGGAGAAGGAGCAGGCTCACTAGACTTGTTTAATTCTCGCGGGGTCTTGGCTGAAAGTATTGTGTTAGCCCAAATGGAACCGCTTTTTATGACCAAATGCCAACATAACTTTATTGAAATTAATTATGTTGTGGCGCCAAGTGATTTAGAACTCTTCCTCCCTTGGTTTAAAACACATAAGTTTAATCCTACGAAAATTGGCAATTATCGTATAAAGTATTCCTATATAATCGATAATAATGGAGGTTCAACCATGAATAAAAATATTGACTCTCTGAAAGTTTTAAAAAATGATAAAACAGTAAAACTATTTTATAAAAATACTCTAATAGATAAAATACCAATTCATTGGTTATTAGTGTACCCTAAATACTTTAGCTTTTACAATGCAATTGATAAAGCAACTACTTTTTATAATCTCTCAGATTCCTTATTAGTAAAAAAATACCTTAATGACCTGCTGTCAATGTATAAGAAATAATAACTTTATCATAGAAGCGACTGTTGAATAATAAATGAGCATAAATAAAGGAAATCCAATTAAGGAACATAACATTGAATCGTGTAGACAGCACTGAAAAACGACCGGATTGAACTGCTAAGAATGTTGTTATGGCAGTATGTTCCAAATACAATAGGGAAAAAGGTCCCCTCTTATCTGACGCAGGTCTCTGACCTGAACCTCTTCGTCACTTAGTCGCACATTAAACATAGAAATGCTATTTTTATGCGATGAGTAGTAAGTACAAATTTTCTGACGCAGAGACACATCATATATGGCAAATATGGCAATGACTGGTTCCGGTGAATTGGGCCGGTTTGAACTACTAAAGGGGCACCCTCAACCTGGTGCTCAAAGTAGTGCTTCATATAATCTTACTTATCGTACATGGAAGTTTAAAAATTTTAAATAGGGTTAAATGCAAAAGTCAGTAGTACAAAAAGAGATTTATCTTATCGCCCTTTTATTGTATTTAGTTTTATGGCTTATAAACCGAAATTATACAGCTCTTTTTTTAAAAAGTTCAATTGGATTGAATTACTGGATTTTGGATATAATAATAATAGCTCCTCTCTTATTTCAATTATTTTTTAACAATAAGGTTGGATGGTTTTTTATTTTAATTCTTTTATTGGCTCATATGTTTTGGGCAATTATAAAAACTTATGAAAGCTCAGATTCTGACTTTGTAAGTTATATAATAATCGTTTTATTATATTTAATTCCTTTTACAGTGATGTACTATTTATATCCTAAGAAGTTAAGAAAATAATGTAGTCACTGCATAGTAGCAACAAAATCCCTTATCTGGCGCAGGTCTCTGACTGTACCTATTCGTCACTTAGCTGCACATTAAATATAGAAATGCTATTTTTATGAGATGAGTAGTAAGTACAAATTTTCTGACGCAGAGAGTATTTATTTTATTACCTCCACAATGGGATAACAATGAACGAAGAAATTAAAACATATAACGACAACCAAACTTCTGACGACAAAGCAATTTGCAATTTGTTTGCTCAGATTATTGACGACGAGTTGACCGAAGCAAAGAGCAAAATTTGGCATGCCCACCCTGTTTGGTTTTTAAACGATAACCCGATTGTTGGTTATAGCAAACAGAAAGCAGGTTGGCGCCTGATGTTTTGGAGTGGTGCCGATTTTGAAGAAGACAATTTAAATATAAGAGGTGATAAATTTAAAGACGCTTCTACTTTCTTCACTACAGTTGAACAAATCAATACAAAAGACCTTAAACGTTGGCTGAAAAAATCAAGAGACATTCAGTGGGATTACAAAAACATAGTAAAAAGAAAAGGACAATTAGAAAGGTTGAAATAAATTGAGATATTAAACTTTAAAATACGAGGTATGAACACAAACAATCACGATCAGCGTTTTGCAAAAATGACATTTGCCTCAGTATATCCACTTTATCTCACAAAAGTTGAGAAGAAAGACAGAACAAAAGAAGAATTGCATCAAGTAATTGAGTGGCTAACTGGTTATAATGAAAAAAAGCTGCAAGAACTCATTGAAGAAAAAGTAACTTTTGAAAAATTCTTTCAGAATGCTACACTAAACCCTAATGCCCACCTAATCACTGGTGTAATCTGTGGCTATCGGGTGGAAGAAATCGAAAATCCGTTAACGCAACAGGTAAGATATTTGGATAAGCTGGTAGATGAATTGGCTAAAGGACGTAAAATGGAGAAGATTTTGCGGGTTGCATAGAGCGAATGGCGAACGATTTGAAAGCGAATAGGAAAAGGTTTAGTTAATGGTTAAGCGCTGGAAAGCGCAGATTATTTTTGTGCTATTCACCAGGTAATGAAGGGTAAAATAACTGTAGAATGAATACCTGGAGTACAGAGGCAGTATTTTAAAAACGTACTACCTCTAATTTAATGATGCAGTTTTACAAACTATCTTAATTACACAGTTCTCAAAATAAGCTGAAAGTTTACATCGAAAGCATCTTTGATTTTAATAAGGCCTGCCATCTTTTTCGGGGGTGATAATTTGAAATCGGAAAAATTAAAAGTACGGCCTCCATCTAATTGAATATGGCCGGGGCCGTCATTAGAAAATGAATAGCTGAGTTCAAAGCGTTTTATTACTCCTGCCACTTCTACTTCTACCCAGCCTTTTATCAATTCCTTTTCACTATGCAAACCAGGCATCCATTCAAGTGTGAGGAAAGTAATTGTCATTTTAGGATATTCGTTAGCTTTTAATGTTTTCCTGAGATCTCTTGTGATCATGCGGCTATGGCAATCAAAGCTTACTATTTCCATTTGTATCTTGCCTGATAACTTTATCGGACTTGCTGAACCGGTCTCGCAACTTATAGTGTCTCTTGCTACATACTTATTGATGTTACAGGTGAAGCTGTTGACATTCGATTTACCGTTTACACAAAGTGAGCTGTTTTTCTCAATCACCCATCTTACAACATTAGCTGATGACTGCGCCATAACTGTCGGCAAGGAGAACATTATCAATATAACAGTGATAAATATGAATCGGAAATTTTTGAACAACATTGTCTGCATCTTAATTTGTGCCAGGTAGAAATTAAGAATGAGTCCCGGGGACCCATCTTAATAAATATTATTGTAAAGAAAATATTATTAAAAGCCTATCACAGCTTCAACCACAAATCCTTTGAATTTACCACCGTTGCGATAATCTGAGGCCGGAAAATCTTTATACTTCTGAATTACATACTCGCCTTTCAAAAGAACATTCTGAGTAAGGAACCATCCGCCCGCTAATGCTGTGCGATCAACCTTTACATCATTGGTTATGCCTGTTAATTGGGCCTTCACTGCATTGTATCTTGCACCTATAAACAGATTTTCTGCAGTGCCAAACCTGTAAACAAGGTCACCGGCAACCTGGCTGGCTTTCCTTTCTATGGCTTCAGTTTTAGTTCTTCCTTTAGCTGTTTCATAAGTACCGAACATTTCAAATCCCCCAACTTTTAAAAATCCATTTAACATTACTGCATCTATTTTTTTAGTAAAGCCAGGATTTAATCTTCCGGAGAAAGCTATTGCTGTAGAAGCCTGTACAGCCCCTGCTGCATCTTTCCATTTATCCATGGAGTTTTGATAGTTAGAGCCACTACGGTCGCCACCATATATGGTAAGGCCGCTTCCTGCATTGCTTGAGTTATGATAAAAGCTACCAGACATACGCACACGAATGTTTTCTGTAAGTTGCTTATCAATGCCACCTTTTAAAATGACAGAAGGATTACGATTGTCATTATTATCTACAATTATCCCATCAACTACTCCTTTGGTGGCTGAATCAACATTTCCTTTTATCATACCATTTGTTATTGCAAGCATCCCGAACAGTCCATTCTTTTGCATCGTAACTTCTCCGCCTATTTCAGTTGCATATGCATCCATTATGTAGCTTTCCATAAAGGGATTGTACAATGTTTGCCCGGCATCTGATCTGCGAAAATGTGCATCGCCATAATTAACTTCCATGTGTCCAACCTTAATTGTGGTAACCTCCATAAGCTTAGTGAAGAACTTACTTTTAAATGGCAGCTTATCAAATTGTATATAACCACCTTTCACCCAAGCTTCGTTGTGATGACGGGTAGATAAATAAGTAGTAACATTCAGGTGAATTCCATCAGCCAGTTGTATATCCGTAAAGAGGTTTGCCTGTGCAGTCATAAAGCCCGGAGTAATAGGGTATAATTTATTTAAGCCCTGGTTACCAGTGGCAGTATTTTCACTTTTCAGGTTTTGATATTGCTGCGTGAAACCGGCACCAAACCTTACACGGGGGCCAGCGAATTTAAGCGTATCAGGAGTTTTGCTAGTTTCAAAAATATTGATGCCTCTTTGATCATATTGCCTCCAGTAAGATGGCCGCCCATAATATTCATGGTCTATTTGAGCCATGGTGGCTATTGGAGTCATACAGCCTAAGATAAATGCCATTTTAAATGTGTATTTCGAAAGTAAATTTTTCATAATAATGATTTGCGAGTTTAAGTTGGTTTAATTGTATTACCTGCCGAATTTTAAATTGTATGCTATGCTTATATCATTGCCGGTTTTAATGGCTCCGAGCATAACTGTTGGAGGCTTCACATTATAATCAGTCATTTTCATTTTTTTCACGCCGGTTACGGTAAAGCTTTTGTCAGCAGGGTTATACTTTGCAGTTGCTATGAGGTCTGTGGCTTTTGTGGAACCAGCTATGGTTAGGGCGCCATTGCAATTGAGAAGATAATTATTGTCTCCTTCAGAAATAACAGTAGCTGATGTAAGTACAAAACTGATGTTAGGGTTGGCTGCGGTTTTCAGTGCTTTGTAAGTGTTTTTATCCATCACCTTGTGGCCGCTCTTAAGGCTAACCGCAGGAAGTGTAAAACTTAATTTTGAAAGAGAAGTGATCTTACCATCAGCGCCAACAGTAAATTCTGCTTCACTTGTGCCTGTTGCAGTTTTCATTTCCCAGTCATGTAGCGTAGATGTGCCTGTTAAACTTATATCCATTAAATGAGATTCATAAGTTGTTTGTGCAATGGCTGCAATACACATACAGAAGTTAACAGCCAATAACAATGCAATTTTTTTTGATAGTTTTTTCATAATCAGATTTTTCCTTTGTTTTATAACTTTTTTTATAACACGAAGTTACCGGGGCATACACCCCTTAGAGGTGATGGCATAGTACACAAAACATGTTTGTGGTCATGAAAATGAGAGCACAAATTTTTATATGATTAAACTCATAATAACTCATGATGGCAGTTGTGAAATAATAACCCGTACAGGATTAAATTTGAATGAAAGATTTGATTATACCCTAAAACAAAATGAATAAAAACTTGCTTATGGAAACAGATAATAAGAAGATATTAATTAGTAACGACAGCCTTATAAGAGATATCCAATATGAATTCTCAGCATATTACCCTTTCCTTAAAATCGAATTTTATGCAGCGGGAAACAAAGAGAAAAATGGCAGAAGTATCTTGCTGGATCCCCTTACTTTATTAAAGCAATTAGCCACTGTAACTCCGGGAGCTATTGATATTAATCCTAACAAGAGTGTTGCGGAAGTATCACAATATCTTCAGGGCATTTTAGGAGTGATTGTAAAAGTGTGCAGGAAATCAGGTAATGTCTGGAATACTATTTCTCTAAGCGATAACTGGACGTTGCAAAGCCAAAATATGGCGGCAGAGTTTATTTGTTCTGAAATGGAAGGCAATTGAACCTTCGTTAAAGTATAAAAGACCTTATGTTGAGTAAGCTTAGAATCCATAAATCATCAACGGAATAAATTCAATTAAACATGTACTCCGGTTAAGTTGTATGATGTAACGATGATGGCTATGAAAGCAAATGCGGGTAAGTATACCGGCATTTTTGTGCAACCTTATTTGAATCTCTCGTGATATGCCTTGTCAAGCGCTTCCCGGTGATTGGGATGCGCTATTTCAATTAATGCTTTTGCTCTTTGCTTCAGGTTTTTTCCAAACAAGTCAATGATACCGTATTCTGTAACTACCCAATGCATATGTCCACGTGTGGTTACCACACCGGCACCTTCTTTTAAAAAAGGTACTATACGTGAAAGGCCTTTGGAAGTAGTAGAAGGCATTGCAATAATGGGTTTGCCATCTTCTGATAAAGATGCACCCCGCATAAAATCCATCTGGCCCCCAATGCCGGAGTACTGGTAAGTGCCGATTGAATCAGCACATACCTGGCCCGTTAAGTCAATTTCTATTGCGCTGTTAATTGCAGTGGCCCTGGGGTTTTGCCTGATGATACTTGTATCATTTACATAAGCTATATCCATTACCCGTATCTGCGGGTTATCATCTACAAAATCGTACAGCTTACGTGTACCAATCATAAAACCTGTTACCGAACGGCCAACATTTAGTTTTTTCATCTTGTTATTGATGATGCCTTTTTGAATAAGTGGTATCACCCCATCGGACATCATCTCTGTATGAATGCCAAGGTTCTTGTGGCCATAAAGGTTTTGCATTACCTGGTCAGGGATACTGCCTATACCCAATTGTAACGTAGCGCCATCTTCTATAAGGGATGCAACATTCTTACCTATTTGTATAATGCCATCATTTGTTTTTGATGAGTAATCAACTTCAGGTAATTCACTTTCCAGCAACACAAGAGAATGAATTTTATCTACATGAATAAATCCATCGCCATGTGTACGGGGCATTTTAGGGTTCACTTGCGCTATAATAAAAGCAGCTGTTTCAACCGCAGCCTTTGCAATATCTACTGATGTTCCCAGCGAACAGAAGCCATGCTTATCTGGTGGTGAAACCTGTATCAGCGCTACATCAATAGGCAGTACTTTCTTCCTGAACAACTGCGGTATCTGGCTGAGAAAAACAGGAACATAATCACCGTAAGGGCTGTTGGCTATACTTCGTGTTGTGGCGGAGACAAAAAGGGAATTGAAGAAAAAGCTTTTTTTGTATTCAGGGTTATCAAAGTTTAAATCACCAATGTTAGTGATGCTCACAAGTTCAACATTACTTAATTCATTATGCCGTGCCTGTAATGCCTGCACAAGGCAAACCGGTGTAGATGCACTGCCATGTATAAAGACCCTGTTGCCCGATATTATACATTGTACGGCCTGTTCTGCTGTTATAAATTTTTCACTCATTATGCTGTAAAAATTAATGAATCACTATCAGTGGCGTATGCGCTTGTTGTTTATTAATGTTAACATCATCAATATGGAAGGCTTCGCAATTTGTTTTCATCAAGGATAATGATCTTCCCTGTTTGAATGTCTATTAGCTTTTCATCTTTAAAGTCGCCCAATGTTCTTATTAAAGATTCAGTTGCAATGCCAATTGAGTGCGCCATGTTTTCTCTTGATAAGTTTAAAACTATTTGGTTGTCTTCTTCTATCTTAAATTTTTCCAACAAATGAATAAGGCCATATGCTACTTTTCGCCGTAATGAACTGTATGCAAGATTTAAAAGACCATCCTCTTTTTCTATAATATTCTTCGTAATAATCTTAATAAACGTTTGTGCTATCTGCATGTCATTTGATATCAGTTGCAGAAAATCTTCACGTGGTATCAGCATTAATGTTGTTTCTTCAAGCGCCTGTGCTTCATCTTTATAATTTACATCTTCTAAAATGGAAGTATATCCAAAATATTCTCCGGGTCCATGAAGGTTAGTGATAAACTCTTTTCCATCATCATTAATCATAGATATTTTAACCTTGCCCGAAACAACATAATACAAAGCCCGTGGACGCTGACCCTCCTTGTATATATGCACTTTCTTGTTGTAGCTATATGTTTCTCTATCATTTGAAGTGAGCTGAACTTTACCGGTGTGCTGTACATCATGTAAGAAATCATTTAATGCTCCCGATCCGGTATACTGCTCTTTCAGCAAGTCATATTTTTTTAATCTTACCTCGATGGCATGTAACAATTCTGTTCCATCAAAAGGCTTTGTGATATAATCATCGGCACCCATATCCATTCCCTTTCTTACATCAGATTTTTCCGATTTCGCTGTTAAGTAAATGAATGGAATATGTGCTGTCTCTTTATGCTTGCTTAATAAGTGATACACGCCATAGCCATCTAAAACAGGCATCATAATGTCACACACGATGAGGTCAGGCCTTTCTTTAAGCGCTAACTGAACACCTGCCTTTCCATTTTCTGCAGTTACTACTTTATAATTGGAAAGTTCAATTATTTCAGCGGCGTTCTCACGCACCTCCAGGTTATCTTCTATTATCAAGATCTTTTTCATAAGCCATTACCCGTTTTATTTTGGGGGATGAAAATGGTGATTACTGTACACTCGTTTAGCCTGCTTTTTATTGTTATTGTACCATTCATTAATTCCACGTATTTACCAACGATATGCAGCCCCAGGCCTGTTCCCTGTATATTGGCAGCATTCTTCGCACGGAAAAAGCGTTCAAATAAATGCTGCTGATCTTCTTCTGAAATACCAATGCCATTATCTTCAACAGAGATAATAAAATCATCGCCGTTAACTGAAGAAATAACTTTAATAATTCCATTTTCATTTGTAAACTTTATTGCATTGGAAATCAGGTTGATCAAAATGTTCTTCAGCAGGTTCTTATCCAGCCTAACATCCCGGTCTGCTAAATTTGTAAGATTTAGTTTCTGGCCGGTCTTAAACAGGCCATCCAAATCCTGTGATAAATCTTTAAACATATCATCAATAGCTGCTGCACTTACTAATTCCATATTTGTTTGCACCAAACCCTCTTCCAGTTTGCCAAGTGAAAGAAAATCTTCCAGGATATTTTTCATTCCGCCTACAGCATCTTTTATCCTGCTGATATGCTTTTCAACTTTTGGATCAGTGTGCAGGCGGTTGTACTTGTCCAAAAGGTATGCAGATGAAAGGATAATGCTCAAAGGTGTTCGGAATTCGTGCGATGCAACTGTAACAAATCCTGATTTCAACTCATTCAGGTCCTTTTCATTTTCGAAAGCAAGGTTTAATTCTTCCTTTGAACGTTCCAGTTCCGACAATGCTTCACGAAGCATTTTTGTTCTGTCTTCTACTTTCTGTTCCAGTTCGGCATTCATTGATTTTATTTCAGAAGTCACTCTTCCCAATTCATGTGTTTGCTCCATTGCCATTGCTTCATGTGCCTTTCTCACAGTTATATCAATCACAAATGCGATCACAAAAATTTCGTCTTTGATAACATAATGACTAAGGCTCACTTCCACAGGGAATGTACTACCGTTTTTACGTTGCCCTAATAAGTCCCGGCCATGGCCCATTATCCGGGGTTCCGGATGGTGATAATATTGTTCACGATATTTTACATGCATTGCATGGGTTGAAGTTGGCAGTAGTATATCGACGATATCGCCGAGAATTTCTTCCTTTGTATAACCAAATTGCGTTTCTGCATATTTATTAAAGTTTATGATCTGGCCCTCATTATTTGTAACAACAATCCCTATGGTAGCAAAATTAAAAAGTGCTTCAAACTGGTGGATATTATCAATGTTATTTAGAGAAAAGCTGGTTTGGGGCGACATATAATTATTATGGTTATCAATGCAGGGGAAGGCGGTAATATGTGCATTTGGACTTTTTCAAAAGGAATTGGTTCGTAATTAAAGTTATACCTTTTATTTTGGGGATAAGAGCTTAGAGGCTTATTTAAATAAATAATACGGGAATTAAAAATTATTGAAGAACGAATTATCTAACAGAAAAAGAGGCATTCCGAATAGCTTACCTGGTGGTGAATTATTAATACCACCAAAGCCAAAAAAATAAGATTGTAAACAAAAAAGTAAGTGGGTTGAACTGAGAAAATTCTTTTGTTCGTAGTAGTCCTGATAAGTTTATAGTATTACATCTAATTTAAGGCGAGAGGTTGTCCATTTACTGCCTGCTTTGATGGCAGAGATTTTTTAAAAAAGCGATGTGCTTTTAAAGTATAATAACCAAATCTGTTTTAGCCCTCGTTGTTTTGGTGTACCATCTTTTCAATCTCCGTTACACTTGAACACTTTAGTGTTTCCACTTTTAAATGTTTTCCAATCAGTCCGTGTGGGCCATTAAAAGCAAGAAAACAAGAATCTTTCGGCATAGTGTTTCCGTAAAGGTCACTTTCCATTATATATACATCCTCCAGATTCGGATATTCAAATACCCGTGCTGAAAGGGCTTTCCCGGCATTTATGTGTTTGTTGCTGAGTTGTAAGCCGATTCTCTTTATTGTTTCAGCATCTATATTATCTTCATTATTATTGATCATTGTATATCGTTTATGAATGATGTAATATTATTTGTAGACTAAGTTTCAATTATAACTTTCATCGCTTTCTCTTTTGAAGCATTACCAAACACTTTGTAGGCATCTAATATTTCATCCAATTTAAAGTGGTGAGTTATTAATTTTGCCGGTTCTAATTTTCCTGACGTAACCGTTTTTAACAACATTGGAGTAGTGTTAGTATTAACTAATCCTGTTGTAATTGTTATGTTCTTAATCCAAAGTTCTTGTATTTGAAGGTCTACCTTTTTGCCATGAACTCCAATGTTTGCAAGATGTCCTCCCGGGCGCACAATGCTTTGACAAATATCAAAAGTATCAGGAATACCAACTGCTTCAATGGATACATCCACTCCATCTTTTGTTTCAGACAGTATCCTTTTTACAGCATCTTCTTTACCTGAATTAATGGTGTGCGTTGCGCCGAACTTCTTTGCCAAATCAAGCCTGTTCTCATCCACATCAATCATATAAATAATGGCAGGAGAATAGAATTGTGCAGTAAGCAATGCTGCCATACCTACAGGTCCGGCACCTACTATAGCAATGGTATCTCCCGGTTTAACACGTCCGTTTATAACGCCTATTTCATGACCGGTTGGTAATATATCACTCAACATCACTAATGCTTCTTCATCTGCTCCGGCAGGAATTGCATAGAGGCTGTTGTCTGCATGAGGAATACGCACATATTCTGCCTGTGTGCCATTAATAGTATGGCCAAGTATCCAGCCTCCATCTTCGCAATGTGAGTACATCTGTTTTTTACAATATTCACAAGTGCCATCAGCAGTGATACATGAAATGATTACACGGTCACCTTTTTTGAAGTTCCTGATTGCTGTGCCCACTTCATCTATTATACCAACCCCTTCATGACCAAGAGTAGTACCAGGCAATACAGAAGGTGTCTTGCCATGCAAAATACCTAAGTCAGTACCACAGATTGTAGTCTTTAAAATTTTTACAACTGCATCAGTTGGTTTTAGAATTTGCGGGATGGGTATATTTTTTAGTTCTATAATACCAGGTCCGCCATATACAAGCCCTTTCATGGTTGCCTTTGTTATGCCTGGAATTAATATTTCCTCTAATCCAATTTCACCGGGTTGACGGGAAAGCAAACCTTGCGCTGTATTGTTCATGGCTAATTATTTAATTGATTAATGTTTTATTAAAAACCTTTGAGCTTAATCGTAAGTCAGGATATTATCCTTTTTTAGCCGGGGCTTCACTTTTTGCCTTAGTCAAATCCATTCCGCAAACAGGGCATTTTCCGGCCTTATCAGCTACAACGTCGGGATGCATTGAGCATACATAAGATATATGACCTTGTTTGCTGCTTCTTCTGTCAACAACAACCAGTGCTGTCCCGCATTTGGCGCATGTACCTGCCATGTTACTTACAACTTCTTTGTGCATAGGACAGCGGTAATCTTTCATAACTTCTTTTTTCATTTGCTCTTTCTTTGAAACGACCAAATCCATATTGCATTTAAAACACTTTCCGGGTTCATTACTTACCACATCATGGTGCATAGGGCAACTATAATTTGCCTGTGTTATAAACGATTTTGCAGCAGGGGTTTTGTTTTTAGCTTTTTGAGCGAAGGTTGTAAATGTGGTAAAGAATGCGATTAAGATTATTAGAAGCTTTTTCATTTTTTATGGTTTTTTATTGATGGTTAATAATTCAAAAGTAACCTGGCTAAAAACTATTATTCATGATTATAAGCATTGTAAAGAATGATTATAATCACATTTTTATGTTGTTGTAATTTAAATAACCTTGCATCATCTATGGGCAATCGTACTGTAGCTAAAATCATTACCGCGGAGTAGCGCTTTGTACATCGGCCGCCAATGGAGTGGCAATGACAGTATAACCCTGATGCTCTTAACAACTATATTAGAGAATCAAATGTTGAATAGCCAACTTTATTAGTGCAGGCATAATGGAATTAATGTGTTTGACAATAAAATGACATATACGATTTGTAAGCACTGGACAGACAATTTGGAATTCAGTTCCGGCACTAAAACCCTTAGTGCATAGATGTAATAATATCTGGGTAAGTTAGATTATCTCCGGAAATTGTATAACATTTACTCAAATAAAGTGGCTATCTTTCAGTATCCCTACTCTATATTAAATGTCTACAAGATGTAATGGCGTTTAATAATTTCTTGCTATACTTAACAATTAAAATCTAAATTTTATGACCCCCCAAAAAATTTCCAAACTACTATTTTCAAAACTTCTGTTTTTAATAATTCTGCTAATTTCATTATCTCCCCTGCATGCCCAAAATGATGCAGGCGATGCCAAATATACTGTGCGGCAGGATGCTGATCAAGATGGCATAAAAAACCGGAAAGATAAATGCCCGGAAACACCAAAAGGTGTTGCGGTGGATGCAAAAGGGTGTCCTTTAGATACTGATAAAGATGGCATAGTAGATTATTTGGATAAGTGCCCGGATGTACCAGGTTCCGCTGACATGAATGGTTGCCAGGATAAAGATAAAGATGGAGTGGCTGATAATGATGATGTATGCCCTGATGTACCAGGTTTGGCAAGATTTAAAGGCTGCCCTGATAGTGATGATGATGGTATTGAAGATTCAAAAGATAAATGCCCTAATACAAAGGGGCCGGATATGTTTCAGGGTTGTCCTGATACTGACGGGGATGGTGTAGAAGACACAAAAGATAAATGCCCTGATACACAAAAAGGAATTAAAGTAGATGCAAATGGCTGCAGTGCGGATAGTGATAAAGATGGCGTAATTGATAGCGAAGATAAATGCCCCGATACCAAAGCCGGAATTAAGGTAGATGACAAAGGATGCCCTGCTGATACCGATGGGGATGGGGTGATTGATTCGGAAGATAAGTGCCCTGCTGTAATGGGAGATGCAAATAATAATGGTTGCCCTGAAGTGAAAAAAGATGTGGCAAAACGTTTGCAGTTTGCTGCCCGCGGAATAAATTTTGAAACAGGGAATGCCACTTTAAAACCTGCTTCTTATCCAATGTTAGATGAGGTGGTGGCCATCCTTAATGAGTATGTAGATTACGATTTAAAGATGGGCGGCCACACTGATGCTGTTGGAAATGATGCCAGCAATCTTACACTTTCTCAAAGCCGTGTGGATGCAGTAAAAACATACCTGGTAAGTAAAGGTGTTTCTGAAAGCAGGATTATGGCTACGGGATATGGAGAAACAATGCCCATTGCAGATAATAAAACTGCGAAAGGAAAAGAACAAAACAGGAGAGTTGAGCTGCAACTTGTTTTAAGAAGCCAATAAATAATTTTTATTTTATTTTGAAAACCGTTTAGCATTACTAAACGGTTTTTTAATTATTTGTTTGTGCATTACGGTTCTGTAAGGCCGGATGCAGGTTATACACCACCATTATCCTTCACAATTTAAACCCTACTATCAATAACTTAAGCTACCTTCAACTCAAATTCAAATATTCTTCAAAAAGACCAGGCCTGACTTTATAAAGCCGCTTTAATTTATATTCCTTTTAAAAAAATCAATAAGAATTAATTCTGTTGATTTATCATTTTCGCAGCCTTTCTTTTTACACACTCAAACGCAACCCAATTACTAACCTATCAACTAATGCTATGAAGAAAAACACTTTACTTACAGCACTGTTTATTTACTGTATACAACTCACCTATTCCCAGTCAGGCCAGCTTGATCCTTCATTTGGAAACAATGGTATAGTTAAAAGCGATATGGGTGCTCATTTCAATTACAACAATACCGGCAGGCAGGTTTTAATACATCCCGACGGAAGCATTTATATTCTGCTGAATTCACAAACCTTCATCACTAAAAGATTACCTGATGGCTCCATTGATGCGTCCTATGGCGTTAACGGATATTCAAGAGCCTTATCTTTTAACGATGCTTATGCAGCCTTACAAACGGATAGTAAAATGGTAATTGCAGGTTCAGCCAACGATAACTTTTTTTATATAGCCCGGCTGAATGCAAACGGAAAGCCCGACTCAACCTTTGGAGATAATGGTATGCAGACCACAGCATTTGCAGGCAGATCTTTTGCCACATCAGTAGCTATACAAAGTGATGGAAAAATTGTAGTGGCAGGCTATACAACCAATGCTAATAACGATGCCTATTTTGCTGTTGCCCGGTACAATTCAAATGGA
>JBDSAQ010000446.1:0-14365 GCA_039922095.1 Ginsengibacter sp.
ATCTTATCCCTTCTCACCCGATACCCAATTATGCATTCAGCAACAATGAGGACTTAACCTTCACCAATAAAGCCAAAGAGTGGGGGTTAGATGAGCCATCATTTTCTAACGGCTCAGCGTATGCCGACCTGGATAACGATGGCGATTTAGATTTAGTAGTAAACAATGTAAACATGCCCTGCTTTATTTATCGTAACCAGAGCATACAGCAACATCCGGAAAATAAATATCTGAAAGTGATATTGAAGGGAGAAGGAAAGAACACTTTTGGTATAGGGGCAAAAGTAACCGTGCATTATAACCACACTCTATCATACCAGGAGCAGATGCCTATGCGGGGCTTTGAAAGCACCGTAGACAGCCGCTTAAACTTTGGCCTGGGTAAAACCGAAAACATAGATTCCATAGAAGTAATATGGAATGGAGGAAAAACACAGACAATAAAAAATATTAAACCAAACCAAACCATCACCTTACAACAAAGCGAAGCAAGGATGGTCAACGGTCAACGATCTTCGGTCAATGGTCAACGATCAACGATCTTCGGGGAAAGCACAGACAATTACGGTATAGATTTCATACATAAAGAAAATGAGTTTGTAGATTTTGACCGGGACAAGCTCATCTTTCACATGCTTTCCACCGAAGGCCCACGGATGGCTAAAGGCGATGTAAATTCGGATGGCCTTGAAGACCTTTATATCTGCGGAGCGAAAAATCAGCCTGGAGCACTATACATACAAACGAGAGAGGGAAGATTTAAAAGAAGCAACGAAAAATTATTAGAGCATGATAAAGGCAGTGAAGACACCGACGCCCTGTTTTTTGATGCAGATAAAGATGGCGATAAAGACCTGTTTGTATGCAGTGGCGGCAATGAATTTTCGCCCAACTCAACAGACCTTATCAGCAGGCTATATATAAATGATGGCAAAGGAAATTTTGCAAGATCACCGCAGATACTTCCGTCAGCAAGTATCTTCGAAGCCACGTCATGCGTATCAGCAGCAGACTATGATGGCGATGGCGACCAGGATCTGTTTATAGGCGTAAGAGTAAAACCGTTTCAATATGGCGATCCGTGCAAAGGATACATACTTTCAAATAATGGCACAGGCACATTTACAGATGTAACAGAAAAGATAGCACCAGCCTTACAACAGGCCGGTATGATAACCGACGGCAAATGGTTCGATTATGATAAAGACGGTAAACCTGACCTTGTGATAGCCGGCGAATATATGCCCGTAAGAATCTTTCACAATGAAAATAACGAACTAAAAGAAGTAACCACACCGGCTGGATTAAGTAAAACAAACGGCTGGTGGAACAGGATAGTAATAGCCGATATAAACGCCGATGGCTACCCTGATATAATAGCAGGCAACCATGGGCTAAACTCAAGATTTAAAGCAAGCGAAACAAAGCCGGTATGCATGTATGTAAGCGACTTTGATGATAACGGAAGCATAGAGCAGGTAGTATGCTGCTACAATGGCGACACCTCATACCCTATGGCCTTGCGGCATGATTTAGTAAGTGTGCTGCCTTATCTCAAAAAAAAGTATTTAAAATATGAGAGTTATAAAAACCAAACGATAGATGATGTATTTACCAAAGAACAACTAAGCAAAGCCATAAAGTTAGATGCCTATGAAATGCGCAGCAGTGTATTCATCAACAATAAAAACGGTGCCTTTACAAAAAGACCCTTACCCACTGAAGCCCAGCTATCACCTATGTATGGCATAGCAGTAAATGATTTTGACGGCGATGGAAAGCAGGACATATTACTTGGGGGCAACTTTTACCAAAGCAAACCAGAAGCTGGTATTTATGATGCCAGCTATGGACAACTCCTTAAAGGCGATGGGGCTGGTAACTTTAAAGAAATAAAGCATCAGCAAAGTGGTATTAATATTAAAGGAGCAGTAAGAGATATAGTAGAAATTAAATCAGGAAAAAAGAAATTTATAATAGTTGCGATGAATAATGAAGCGCCAAAAATATTAATTGCCGCAGAAAAATGATTTTGCTTTAATCAACTGACATTGTTTAAAAACTGAATCACGTTTTACACGAATTCCTTGTTATAAATCTGTAATTTTAAAAGATATTCTAAATAGTATTTATGAAAAAAATATTGATTGCTTGTTTTCTTCTGAATTATTTTTATGTACATGCTCAGGAGGTGGTTGCTCCTCCCATAGGCAAGAGCGGTAAAGAGCACATGAAGCCTTTATTCAACGGAAAAAACTTAAAAGGTTGGTACACATTTCTTAAGACAAAAGGCACAGGTAATGATCCGGAAAAAGTATTTAACGTAGAAGATGGATTATTGCACATCTCAGGAAAAGAGTTCGGTTATATTGCTACAAAAAACGTATACAAAAATTTTCATCTTGTAGTAGAGTTTAAATGGGGGGTTAAAAAATATCCTCCCCGTGATGCTGACACTGTTAAACGTGATAATGGCATTTGTTATTATTTTCCTTTGGGTGAGAAAGATTTTGTTTGGCCAAAATCAATTGAATGCCAGATACAGGAAGGAGATACAGGTGATTTTTGGATGATAGATAGTACAACGATAGTGGTAAATGGTGTAAGAACATTGCCCGATTCTTTTCAAAGAGTTCAAAAAAAGCTGGATGCAGAAATGCCTACAGGCCAATGGAACAGGGTGGAAGTTATAGTGGCTGAAGGAAAAATAATTTATATAGTAAATGGCAAAGTTGTGAATGAAGCTGAATCTCCAAGTTTATCAGAAGGAAAAATATTAATACAATCTGAAGGTGCTGAAATATATTATAGAAAAGTAGAGATAGCAAAACTGTAATGCCATCTTATATAAATTATCAGCATCAAACTTAAAATTATTTAAATATAAAAATTAATAAATGCCGGGTGATTCATTAAATATAAATAACAAAGCAGTTTCTCAAAATACATATGATGCTATAGTGATTGGTTCTGGTATTAGTGGTGGCTGGGCTGCCAAAGAACTTACAGAAAAAGGCCTGAAAGTTTTAATGCTTGAACGTGGCCGCAATTTCGAGCACCTCAAAGATTATAAAAGTGCAACAAAGCACCCATGGGAATTTGAGCATCGTGGTGCTGCGACACTGCAGCAAAAGTTAGATAACCCTGTTATATCAAGAGATTGGGCAATGTATGGCACTGCAGCACAGGAAGCAATTATGGATTATTGGGCAAATGAAAAGGATTGTCCGTATGTGGAAGTAAAACCTTTTACATGGTGGCGCAGCTATCAGTTAGGTGGTCGTTCAATTTTATGGGGCAGGCAGAGCTATCGGCTGAGCGATCTTGATTTTGAAGCCAATGCAAAAGATGGTATCGCAATTGATTGGCCCATCCGTTATAAAGATATGGCTCCCTGGTATGATTATGTAGAAAAGTTTGCAGGCATTAGCGGGTCTAAAGAAGGATTAGCTCATTTGCCTGATGGACATTTTTTACCACCCATGGATTTGAATTGTGTTGAAAAAGATATTGCCTCAAGAATTAAAGAATATTACAAAGGACAGCGACATATGTTTATTGGCCGGGTTGCAAATTTAACCCAGGCTATACCGGGAAGAACCCAATGTCAATTTAGAAACAGGTGTTGGGAAGGTTGCCCGTTCGGCGGATACTTCAGTACCCAATCTTCTACATTGCCTGCTGCTACTGCTACAGGTAACTTAACCGTAAGGCCATGGAGTATTGTAACCAAAATTATTTACGATAAAGAAAGCAAAAAAGCAACAGGTGTTGAAGTGCTGGATGGGGAGACAAATAAAACATACCAGTTTAATTCTAAAATAGTATTTCTTAATGCCTCTGCATTAAATAGTGCATGGGTATTAATGAATTCAGCAACTGATATATGGACCGGTGGACTTGGCAGCAGCAGTGGGGAGTTGGGACATAACATTATGGATCATCATTACATGCTGGGTGCACAAGGCTCAATTGAAGGTTATGAAGACAAATATTATTTTGGCAGAAGAGCCAACGGATTTTATATTCCACGCTTTACTAATTTGTTTGGAGATAAACGAAATTTCATTCGTGGTTACGGATACCAGGGTAGTGCAAGCAGGCAAGGCTGGAGCAGGGATGTAGCGGAGCTTAATATTGGCGCTGAATTTAAAGAAGCACTTACAGAGCCCGGGCAATGGGCCATAGGTGCAACTGGCTTCGGTGAAATATTGCCTTATCATGATAATAAAATATCACTCGATAAAACTAAAAAAGATAAATGGGGCCTCCCTGTTCTTTCCATGGATGCAGGCCTTAAAGAAAATGAATTGAATATGCGGCAGGATATTATTAAAGAGTTGGTAGCGATGTTTGAAGTTTCAGGGGTTAAAAATATTACTACATGGGATAAAGATTATGCGATAGGGCAGGGTATACATGAAATGGGCTCAGCACGCATGGGCAAATATCCAAAAACATCTGTGCTAAATGCACACAACCAGGTTTGGGATGCCAAAAATGTATTTATAACTGATGGCGCATGCATGACTTCGAGCGCATGCCAGAACCCTTCGCTTACTTATATGGCTCTAACAGCAAGAGCTGCAGACTTTGCAGTGAGTGAATTGAAGAAAGGAAATTTATAATTCATGCTGCTGAAATAAATAAGAAGAAAGAGAACTTGCAGAAGCAAATTACCAAATGAACATTAACCGCTTAGTATATTGGTCATGCATCTTTTTTCTATCTGCCGCCTGTAAAAGTAAAAATGATACCCTGTTCACATCATTGCCTGTAACATATACCGGTATTGATTTTGAGAATACGATAGCAGATACTGATTCACTTAACATCTTAGATTATCTCTATTATTATAATGGCGGTGGTGTAGCCATCGCTGATCTTAATAATGACGGGCTTGCCGATATTTATTTTACATCTAACCAGGGAAGCAATAAGCTATACCTTAATAAGGGCAATCTCAAATTTGAAGATATTACAGCAAAAGCGGGGGTACAGGGAAAAGGGAACTGGAAAACCGGCGTGACCATTGCAGATGTAAACGGAGATGGCATGTTGGATATTTATGTATGCGAAGTAGGAAAGTATAAAAGTTTTCATGGTGCAAATGAGCTTTTTATTAATAACGGCGATCTCACTTTTACGGAAAGTGCACATAGTTATGGATTAGATGTTGAGGGCTTCAATACCCAATCTGTTTTTTTTGATTATGATCATGATGGGGATCTGGATTTATTTCTTGTAAACCATTCAGTACATTCTACTGATACTTATGTGAAGGCTTCAGCAAGGTTAGTTACAAACGTTGTAAGCGGTGATAAACTATTCCGTAACGACAGTAATCATTTTATTGAAGTAACAAAACAGGCAAATATTTACAGCAGCATTATAGGATATGGACTTAATGCAGTTGTTGGCGATTTAAATAATGATGCCTGGGATGATATTTATGTTAGCAACGATTTTCATGAGAACGATTACTATTATGTAAACCAGCAAGATGGCACTTTTAAAGAAATGAATGCAGTTGCTTTCGGACATGAAAGCCGTTTTTCAATGGGCAGTGATATTGCAGATATAAACAATGATGGCTGGCTTGATATAATAACATTAGACATGTTACCGGAGGATGAAAAAGTGCTGAAGTCCTCTGCTGGTGATGATCCTATGGAAATATATCAATACAAATTAAGCTATGGTTTTCATTACCAATACTCCCGCAATTGCGTCCAGTTAAACCGCGGAGGTGGAAAGTTTTTTAGTGATATTGCTTTATATGCAGGTGTAGCTGCAACCGACTGGAGTTGGAGTGCGCTATCTGCAGATTTTAATAACGATGGCATTAAAGACATTTTTATAAGCAATGGTATTTTAAGAAGGCCTAACGATCTTGATTTTCTAAAATACACTTCCGGCTCAGCTATGTATGAGGCTTTACAGCAAGGTAAAACCTTCGATTTAAAAGCTATTAATAAAATGCCTGATGGTAAATGGCACAACTATATATTTAAAGGAACAGACAGTTTAAAATTTATTGACGAATCTATCAATTGGGGATTTCCAGAACCCTCTTATTCTAACGGGGCAGCTTATAGTGATCTTGATAATGATGGTGATCTTGACCTTGTAATAAATAACATCAATCAGCCTGCGCAGATATATCGTAATAACGCAATGCAGCAATCAGGTAACTTTTATTTAGAGATTGAATTAAAAGGTACTGAAAGCAACAGTTTTGCTATAGGGGCAAAAGTGTTATTGAAACAAAACGATTCTATACAAATAGGCTATGTAAGCACAACGAAGGGTTTTGAAAGTAGTTCGTTGCAATATGTTCATTTTGGGGTAGGTAAAAATAAAATTATTGATACAGTACAGATAATTTGGCCTGACGGGAATTCACAAACTTTATTCAATGTAAAAACTAATCAGCGCATTACTGTAAGTTATAACCCGGGCCATTTTCAACATAAGGTTTCTTTATTGCCTTCATTGGATAAAAGTAAGGATGCCTTGATATTTACCGATATTACTGATTCAATAGGTTTGTCGTTTGTACATCATGAAAATGATTTTAATGATTTTAATGTGCAGCCATTTATCCCTCATAAAGTTTCAACACAGGGGCCAAAGCTTGCAGTTGCTGATGTAAATGGTGATGGGCTTGATGATTTTTTTGTGTGTGGCGCAGCAGGTCAGGCGGGTAACTTATACATTCAAAAACCAGGTGAAACATTCTCAAATACTAACGAATCGCTATTTGAAGCAGATGCAATGTGTGAAGATGTGAATGCACTTTTTTTTGATGCAGATAGCGATGGTGATAATGATTTGTATGTTGTAAGCGGTGGTAATGAAACAGAAATGGAAATAAAAAATCTGGACAGGTTGTACTTAAATAATGGCCAGGGTAAATTTACTAAATCAAATCAGTTGCCTGCTTTGTATGGTAATAAATCCGTCGCTGCCGCTGCTGATGTTGATCGTGATGGTGATAGGGATTTATTTGTTGGCGGAAGAGTGATGGCAGGCAGATATGGAGATGTGCCCAAATCATATTTGCTGCTTAATGACGGCAAAGGGAAATTTAGCATAGCCAATGAAAGCACAGCTCCTGGTTTACAAAATGCAGGCATGATAACCGATGCTGTTTTTACTGATATTGATAATGATGGGTGGCAGGATCTGGTGCTTGCCGGCGAATGGATACCGCTTACAATTTTTAAAAATAAATCAGGGAAATTTATAAACCTATCGTCTTCTTTTATCCCCGTTCAGGCAAAAGGTTTATGGACAACCATTCACATCGCAGACATTAATAATGATGGGCTAAAAGATATATTGGCAGGTAACTGGGGTGAGAACAGCAAACTCCATGCAAACAAAAAATTTCCATTAAAATTATATGTAAATGATTTTGATAACAATGGTTCATTAGACCAGTTGCTGGCAACAGAGCGCAATGGAAATTACTATAGCTTTTTAGGAAAAGAAGAGTTGGAGAAGCAAGTACCTTCTGTAATACGTAAAGAGTATGCAGATTACTCTTCCATTGCCGGCAAAAATATTGAAGAGATTTTTGGAGAAAAACTGAATAATGCAAAGCTCTATTCAGCCGATATATTAGCATCAGTGGTTTTCATAAATAATAAAAATAGCACCTTTACTTTATCCAAATTGCCGGCATCTTTCCAATGGTCGCCTGTATTTTCGTTCTTTACAAAAGATATAAACCATGATGGTAAAAATGATATTATATCCGGCGGCAACTTTGATGGCGTGTTGCCATATGAAGGCAGATATGATGCCGGTTATACAGAAATTTTATTGTCTGCTCCAAATGGAATATTTAAACAAATATCAGGACAACAATTGGGTATGAGTGTACGTGGTGAAATAAGGGACATTAAAGAAATTAAATGCAAAGGGAATAAAAAGATTATTGCAGTGGCCGTAAATAATCAAAGTCTAAGGTTTTTCAGATTAAACAATAACTCATCCTTCAATTAAATTCTCCGTCAGGCAATTTTTAATTCGTTCATTCATTGTTTCATAACTGGTGTATCCTCTTGCCAATAAGTAAAATTTAGTTTCACTGATTTGTAGAAGAACGGCCGGAAATCCTGTTACCTCCAATTGTTTACATAACGCAAATTCATAAGCCGCTTTCTCTTCATAAGCTTCATCATTCAGTTTTTCATAAAAATCTTCTGCAGGCAAATTATATTTTTCTAAAATTAACCTGTAGGCTTCATCATCAGTTAGATCCCGGCCTTCAAAATGCAAGGCATATTGCATATCGGTTG
This sequence comes from Ginsengibacter sp., assembly GCA_039922095.1. GTDB lineage: Bacteria > Bacteroidota > Bacteroidia > Chitinophagales > Chitinophagaceae > Ginsengibacter. Next base: position 8,310 of record JBDSAQ010000446.1, read on the forward strand.
TAAAATTTACCTGTTGATCAGGAAAATATTCTTTAAAGATGCATAAGGCAATTGCGGGCTTTTCTGAATCAGGATACCAGTCACTTTGCTCCGGGTGTTTAATGTGCCATAAATAATCGTCGCCAAATTTAACCCCTGTTAATTCTTCAACTTTTTTATAGGAGCTGTTTATATAGCCTGCTGTGGCGCTTATATGTACAGGTTCCTCAGGTAATATCATTCCACCGGAGAGTACTTCTATAAGCATCCTTGTTTTATATTCAGAATTTATTTTTTTTATCACCTGGCTAAACCCATAACACCACCCGCAATAAGCATCATAACAGTAAATTAAAGTGGGAGCCATTAATTTAGATTTAAATGGTTATGCAGGATTTAATGCCTTTTATTCCGCTCCATTTTTTAAGTGTTGAAGATAGTATCTTATGTACTCCTCTTTCTTTTTTAATTTGTATTGCATTATAAAACGTGGATGCGGCAAAGGGATCACTTTCTTAAAAAAATTTTGTTCTTTATTCAACCCTGATAAATATTTATAATTCTTTCCATCACCCAGGCAAAATGCCACATCACGATTAATACCAAATTTCAATTGTTTATTCATGCAATCAATAACAAAATCTTTTATACCCTTTTGCAGGTCTTTATCATCGTAATAATTAAGATTTTTATTTTGCCTGGTAAACCCTAAGGGGCTAATTGCAGTAAAATAAAATTTTTTATAAAAAGGATTAACGCCACCAAAAGCATTTATCATATCATAAATAAACAATGATGATAACTCTTGTTTCTTTGGCCATTCATTTTCAATACCACAATTATTTTGCAAACGAATAGGATCAGTAAACGGAATGCCGGTTACACCTCCTCCAAATCTTCCGGGGTTGATACCGATAATCAGTGTACGGTCATTATTATCACTATAATATTTTTTATAGAAAGTTTCGCAAATTAACATTGCATAACTATCCATGAAAGGATTCATAACTTCTATATCACCTATGGGTAAAAACGGGAAAGAAAGATTTTTTATAAAGCGGAGGATATCATCAGAGAAGGCCATACCATAATTTCATTAGAAGTTACAACCTTTAAACTGTGTACATGATTTATCCTGGGTAGGATAAAAATCAAACCAGGTCAATATCAAAATTAACCAGCTGTACAAATTCTGCTAATCTTATATCTATATCTTTTTTTTTAATTTCCTTTAACCTTTGCGGACCAAATTTTTCTACACAAAAACTGGCCATAGCGGAACCCACAATAATAGCTGTTTTCATGTTCTTAAAACTTATGTCTTTTGTTCTTGCAAGGTGTCCAATAAAGCCCCCGGCAAAGCTATCACCTGCACCGGTAGGGTCAAATACCTCTTCAAGCGGTAAAGCCGGAGCAAAAAAAACATGATTTTCGTGAAAGAGTAAAGCCCCATGTTCTCCCTTTTTTATAATAAGATATTTAGGTCCCATTGATAGTATTTTTTTTGCCGCTTTCACTAATGAAAACTCTTCACTTAAAAAACGTGCCTCACTGTCATTGATCAGTAGAACATCTATCATTGTCAGCGTCTTTTTTAAATCCTCCATAGCTGTCTCCATCCAAAAATTCATAGTGTCCAGCACAATCAATTTCGGTCTTTTTTTCATTTGGTTTATCACACTCATTTGTAATACGGGCATAACGTTACCAAGCATTAAAAATTCTGCATCCTGGTAAGTGTCAGGCACAACAGGATTAAAGTCTGCCAACACGTTCAGATCTGTTATAAGTGTATCACGGGTATTCATATCCAAATGATATTTACCGCTCCAGAAAAAAGATTTTTTATCAGCAATAATTTCAACACCATCCAGGATAGCTCCTCTTTTCTTCAGTTCATCCATCTCTTCATCAGGAAAATCATTGCCTACAATTGAGATCTGGTAAACCGGTTTAACAAGATGAGTTGCAGCATAGGCAACATAAGTTGCCGATCCGCCAACTATTCTATCTATTTTTCCAAAGGGGGTTTCAATAGCGTCAAATGCCATACTGCCAAGTGATATTACAGACATACTAAATTTTTAAAACTGAGTTTTATTATAAAAAAAGTGACAAACTTTGCAAATGTAGAGCAATAAAATTTTACTGTCGTAATTCTAATCCAATGCTTCTTGATTTTTTAAATCATACTAACTAATCCTGATCAGTTATGCTGCTTAATTTACATCATGAAAATCCTCAGCCCCGTTTGCTTAATCAAATTGCAGAATGCCTGAAAAACGATGGCATAATTATTTATCCGACTGATACAATTTACGGACTTGGATGTGATATTGCCAGTCAAAAAGCCTTTGAACGTATTTGTAAAATAAAAAATGTTGATCCTAAAAAGGCTCAACTTTCTTTTATCTGCAGAGACTTAAGCCATTTAAGTGATTATACAAAAAGTATTGATACCCCATTATACCGTATGCTTAAGAATTATTTGCCCGGTCCTTATACTTTCATATTACCCGCAAGCAAACAGGTGCCTAAATTCCTAAAAAGTAAAAAAGACACCGTGGGATTACGCATCCCCGATAATATTATTTGCCTTCATATTTTAGAAGCTTTGGGTAATCCTATTCTCAGTACTACCTTACCTGGTGAAATGGTTGAAGAATATACAGATCCCGAAATAATTTTTGAAAAATTTAAAAACCAGGTTGATATTGTAATTAGTGGAGGTATGGGTGGAATAATGCCTTCTACTATTGTAGATTGTACCACAGACGACTGGCATATTATAAGGCAGGGAATTGGGGAATGGAGAGCCTGACGGCAACATAAAAGCCTCTGTATAAATTATACAAAGGCTTATTAAAATAAAAATTGTACTTAATCTCTGTCGCGGTTGTTATGTTTTTTTCTGTAGATCTCACGACTTTCTTTCTTCTGTTCTTTTTTTATTATTTTTCTTTCACCGGCAGTAATCTTACCATCTGCTTTTGCAAGTTTAACATCCTGGTGAATTTCTTTGCGGTCTGCTATGAGGTTTTTCTTTTCAGCTTTGGTAAGTTCACCGCTCTTTACACCCTGGTGAATACGTTGTTTTTGAGCGTGTGATCTTTGTTTAACCTGTGCATCTGCATTACTCATGCCCATTCCAAATAAAATGGCAGCAATCAATAAGAATTTTGTTTTCATAAAAAATGTTTTTAAATAATTAAAATTTTTGTTACGCATATACAGACGTTGAGTTTGCTGTTAAGTTTAAAATGCAAAAAATCTTTTATGAGAAACTTTGAAGCGAAGAAAATTATACAACTGGCATCAGGCTATTTCATTTTCCATTATTGAAAAAAGGTGGGCTGCTAAAATATTAAAGCTTTTACGATGGTATTCGCATAATCCATGGTTTTCAATGGCGCTGCGATGTATTGGTGTTCCATAGCCCTTATTATTTTTCCATTGATACATTTTATATTTCTTATGCAGCTTTTGCATGTATGCATCACGGTATGTTTTAGCCAGTACACTTGCAGCAGCTATAGAGCTATAAATACCATCACCTTTAATTACACATTTGTGAGGATAATCCTGGTATGATTTAAAACGGTTTCCATCCACCAATAATAATTGTGGTTTATTTTTTAAGTTATCCAGCGCAATATGCATGGCCTTAAAAGAAGCCTGTAAAATATTTATCTGGTCTATCTCATCATTATCAACCCTTGCTACAGAATAGCATACACTTTCCTTCTCAATTACAGGCCTCAATGTATCACGTTCTTCTTTAGTTAGTTGTTTTGAGTCGTTTAGTAAGGGATGATAAAAATCTTTGGGCAATATAACAGCCGCAGCAAACACAGGCCCGGCAAAGCATCCACGGCCGGCTTCATCAATACCAGCTTCGCAAAATTTATTATGGAAAAAAGGAAGCAGCATATTTCAAAAATAAATAATAAACAAATCGGTTTTCTTTTTTATAGTAGAATAGATTTGCACAATGAGTTCCCAATCTGCTTTTTCAAGGTTTTCAAAAGTAATATTAGTAACCGTTTTTTTAGTAATACTTGCAGGGGGTGTTGTGAGGATGACTCAAAGTGGTATGGGATGCCCTGATTGGCCAAAATGTTTTGGAAGGTGGATCCCTCCAACAAGTGAAGAGCAACTGCCAATAAATTATAAACAGATGTATGCGTTTAAATATGTTGATACTTCTTTTAATCCCTATCACACCTGGATAGAATATATTAACCGAACGCTCGGCGCTTTACTTGGATTATTATTTGTAGTTCAATTCATTTGGAGCTTTGTATTTTTTAAATCAAACAGAAAAATTGTTTGGCTGTCATTTGCTTTACTTTTATTAACTGGCCTGCAGGGATGGCTTGGCAGTAAGGTAGTTGAAGCTAATCTTGAAGCAGTAAAGGTTACAACACATATGTTAGTTGCATTAGTTATTGCAGCATTAGCCATCACTATTGTTCATCTCAGCTCATTAAATAAATCATTTGCAGATAATAAAAAGCTTAAGATTTTATCAGCAGTTACAATTGGCTTACTGATTATACAGATAGTTTTAGGCACACAAGTAAGAGAACAAATAGATCACATATCTGCAGGTTTTAATTTTGCCCAAAGAGAACTATGGATAGGCAAACTCAATTATATTTTTTACATACACAGAACATTTTCAATAGTAATTGCAGGAGTTTGTCTGTATCTTTTTTTTCAATACAATAAATATTATACTCTGCAGGCAACCTCATGGCTTATACTGATTTGTGTTTTATTAAATATTTTATTAGGAATTACTATGGCATATTTTAATGTGCCTTCAATTGCACAACCCTTACATTTATTACTATCGTCAATATTAATTACTGCGGTATATTATAGCTGGTTAAGTACTGTATAAATTTTATTTTCAATATTTATTAACTTCTTAAATCGTAGATTAGGGAACCTTTAATCTCTAAAATGGCGCAGTTTTTTTATAATTTTTATTACTCCTTCCCTATTCAGCTTCTTATTCTCCATTTTAGAAAATTTCAGATTTTGTTATTGTTATGGTTTATTCTTTTTAGTACAATCACCGGGCATTTTATGAAAAACTTTGGGGCAAATGCATTGTTCCTTGCTCCGGAATATTTAGGTAATGTAAATGCTGCAGGCGCTGCTTTAACAGGTATTGCCTTTGGAGTATTTACTATGAGTTGGAATATTACCACTTTTATACTGCATAGTAAGCGTTACAGATTTTTGGCAACAACATCAAAACCCTTCTTAAAATACTGCATAAACAACAGCATTATTCCGCTCACTTTTTTGATAGTCTATTTTATATATGCAATACAATTTGATATAAATAAAGAATTGATGTCTGCAATAGATTTTATTGTGACAGCAGCAGGCTTTGTAATTGGTTTTATAATAATAACGGCTTTTTCATTTGCTTATTTTTTTACTGCTGATAAAAGGATTGTACAAACCTTCAGGCCATTAGCCAGGGATGAATATAAATCCCGGAAATATAGTAATACTGCAAAGCAAACGCTGCAAAATAATTATAGTATTAAAGTAGGGTATTATATAAGCGGATTAAAAATTAAGAAAGCCAGGCAGGTAGGTCATTATGGAGAAGAATTTTTGGACCGCATTTTTAAACATCATCATTTGGCAGCTGTGCTGAGTCTTCTGCTGGCTTTCATTTTTATGATTTTAATAGGGTTTTTTTTAGATAACAGATTTTTCCAGATACCGGCTGCTGCCAGCATAATTATTTTGTTTGCTATGCTTATAGCAGTTATGGGTGCACTTACCTATTTTTTACAAACATGGAGTTTTATTTTTATGGTGTTGCTTTATTTCACCCTCGATATTTTATACCGGTACGAAATAATTGATCCCCGTAACAAAGCATACGGACTAAACTATACTAATAGGGATGAAAGACCTGAATACAGCAATGCATCTCTGCTAAAATTATGCAGCCCGCAAAAGGCTGATGCCGATAAAGCTGCAATGCTGCGGGTTTTGAACAATTGGAAAGTAAAGCAAAAGGAAGATAAACCGGTAATGGTATTTTT